>CAIOCH010000201.1 GCA_903856525.1 uncultured bacterium
AGGAGGAGGTGGAGGCGGAGGAGTTGGTGGACAGGGTGGAGTACATGGTGACCAGTGTGTCGCTGCTGTTGATGGTTTTCCCCCACGTGTTGAGGTAGTGGTCTGCATCCAGGGTGGTGGTGACGCCCGAGGAGGTCTGGAACAGGGCAGAGAGGAAGACCTGGTCCGCCACCACGGGGTAGGTGGTGGAGGACATGGTGGAGGCCGACCGCGGCCGCTTTGGCGCGCTGCGGATCGTGCCCTGCCCCACCATGCGCGAGCGCGACGGTCTGGCGATGTCGAGCCGCAACCGCTACCTGTCGAGCGAGGAGCGGACGGCGGCCATCGCGCTCTCGCGCGCCATGCAGGTGGCGCATTCGGCGCAGCGCGTGGAGACGGCGGAGCGGCTCATGCGCGAGACGCTCGAGTCGTTCGGGCTCGAGGTCGAGTACGCCGTGGTGCGCGATGCGCGCACGCTCCTGCCGGTGACGGGGTTCGAGCGGCCCACGCGGGCGCTCATCGCCGCGCGTCTCGGGAGTACGCGGCTGATCGACAACGCGCCCATGACGGTCTGGCGCTGAGCCGAGGACTCGGGGAAATCTGCCGCACGCCGCATTCTGGCGGAAACCACAGCAGCGATCGGGGAGGCGTGGGAGCGAGCGGTACACTTCGCGGCGGAGTACCGCATGCCCAAGAATCCCACCACCATCCTCGGAATGTCGCTCGCCGCCGCCGTCGCCGCCACCCTCGCGTGGAGCGGCCCGCTCGTGCTCGGATCCCCCGCTGCCGTCGCCCAGTCGGCGCAGGATGGCGAGAAGACGCGGCCCTCGAAGGAGGCCCGCGACAACGAGACCGAAGAACGGGTGAGGACCAAGGAGCGGGCGCAGGCCAAGGCCGATGAGAAGGAGCGCGCCAAGGCCCGCGCCAAGTGGTTCGAGAAGCTCGACAAGGAGGACCGCGCCGCCATCGACTGGGCCGTGGGCTTTGCCGCGCCGGCCATCCCGACCAACGTCGAGTTCCTCGGCGCCAACTTCAAGGAGTGGAAGGAACTCCGCGGCAAGGTGGTGGTGGTGCAGAGCTTCACCTCCAAGTCCGCCGCGGGCCTCGTGGCGGTCGAGAAGGCCAAGCTCGCCGCTGCCGAGAGCAAGGTTGCGGGCGACGATGTGGTCGTGGTGGCGCTCCACACCCCCGAGTCCGCCGAGAAGGCGAAGGCCACGATCGAGAAGCGCGAGAAGAAGCTCGAGGTGCCCATCCTGCTCGACGGCGAGGGCGAGCTCTCGAACGCGTTCGGCGCCTACCGCAAGCCGATCGCCTACGTGATCGACCGGCAGGGCAACGTGCGCTACGCGGGGCTGACGAGCGAGGGCATCACCGGCGCCGTCAAGGAGCTCGCCGCGGAGAAGTTCGACGAGGCGGTCGAGGCGCGTTCGCGCGAGGACAAGCCGATGGAGGTGGCGGTCGAGTTCCCCAAGTTCGAGCAGGGCGTGGGCTCGGCGCAGGACCTGCGCGGCAAGGCAAGCCCCGCGCTTGCGATCCACAAGTGGTGGAACCATGCGCCCAACATCCAGGGCAAGCTGATCGTGGTCGACTTCTGGGCCACCTGGTG
>CAIOCH010000202.1 GCA_903856525.1 uncultured bacterium
CGGAAGGACGGCTCAGAGATAGCGCCGCATGCGCTGCGCCCACGCCGCGTACTCGAGCATGGCGTGGCGACGGTCCGCGGCCGAGGGCCACTTGGCGGAGTCGTTTCCGAAGGCGGTCTCCTTGCGCCACTTCCAGTAGGACCCACCCACGCGGAAGCGCGTCGCGAGACCAAGATGGAGGAGGCCAAGGAGGGAGCGAAGCATGGGATCAGCACTGGATCAGTGCTGGCTGATCATGCCCTGCCGCGGGTCGGGGATGGCGCGGTCATCGAGCGCCACCGACGGGCGGCCCGAGAGCGTGCCGGCCTCGTCGGTGAGCGGGCTGAAGCGGCTGCCGATCATGCGGATGCGCTGGTTGGCCTCGACATGCGCGCCCATGATGGGCTTGAGCAGGTAGACCAGGGCCGCGACGCCGATCGAGCCGATCCAGAGGTACTCGGTCTTTCCGAAGTACACGAAGAACGACACCATGACCAGCAGGAGCAGCGATACCGGGATCATGCCCTCCCACGAGAGGCGCATGAGCTGGTCGAAGCGGAAGCGCGGGAGGGTCCAGCGCAGGGCCATGGTGAGCGACACCATGAGGGTGATCTTGCCGAGCATGATGGCGATCTGCGCCAGCATGAGGAGCGGTCCACCCGAGGTGGGCAGGTCGGTGCCGGTGAACGGATTGAGCGACCAGCCGCCGAGGAACAGGATGGCGAAGAACGCCGAGCCGGTGACGATGTGGAAGTACTCGCCCAGGAAGAACAGGGCGAACTTCATCGAGCTGTATTCGGTGTGGTAGCCGCCGATGAGCTCGCTCTCGGCCTCGGCGAGGTCGAACGGCGCGCGGTTGGCCTCGGCCAGGAGGCAGGCGTAGAAGATCACGGCCGCGAGGGGCTGCTGGACGAGGTTCCAGGCGCCGTTGAGCTGCTGCTCGACGATGGCGTACGGGCTGAAGGTGCCCGCCGCGAGCACGATGCACAGCAGCGCGAGGCCCATGGGGATCTCGTACGAGATCTTCTGGGCGCTGGCGCGCAGACCTCCGATGAACGACCACTTGTTGTTGCTGGCCCAGCCACCGAGCGAGACGCCGTAGACGCCGATCGCCGCGGTCGCGAGCAGGTAGACGATGCCGATGTTGATGTCGGCGCCGATGAACTTGACGGTGTAGGTGGCGCCGGCCTGGCCGACGCCGAGCCAGTTGATGATCGAGGTGAGGTCGGTCGTGCCCGCCCACGGAATGACCACGAAGCCCATGATCGCCGGAGCCACGATGAAGCCGGGCGCGAGGAAGAACAGCGCCTTGTCGACGCCCTTCGGGTTGAAGTCCTCCTTGAGCATGAACTTGATGCCGTCGGCGATCGGCTGGAGGAGGCCCTGGGGGCCGACGCGGTTCGGGCCGATGCGGTCCTGCATCCATGCGCTGAGCTTGCGCTCGAGCATGATCGCATAGGCGCAGCCGATCAGGATCACATGGACCATCGCGAAGATGAGGCCCACGTTGACCAGGAGCTGGACGACTTCGGGGGAGAGCTGGAGGTTGAGGCCGGACGCCATAGGGCGGGGAGTCTAGCGTGACTCAGGGCGTGCGGCGAACGCAGGAAGGATGGGCGGAAGGAGCACGGACGGATGGCTGAGGACCCGCTCGCGGTCGTGAGACGGATCGCAGGCGGTGGTTTCGCGCAATGCACCCGGCACGCGGACGCGGGGCAACCAACTTGGTCCTCCAACTGGGGGTTCGTTGACATTGAATCGACGATGGAGGCGGAGAGGGCATCGACGGCTCCATGCCCGCCGACATGGATGGTGGAGATGTGGCGATACCGGCCAGATCTTGATCGACCCGTGCTGCATGACCGCGCTGCAGAGCCCGGCTCCTCCCTCCGACAAGCAGACGCCGGAGCCCATCGACCCCGATGCAGCATCCGCTCCGCAGACTGCGTCTGCGGGCACTCGAATCACCGCTCAGCTCGTGACCAGCTCCGGCGCCTTGCGCTCGGCCTTGGGCCGCGCGAGGTGCGGGAAGTAGTCCTGGATCGCCGTGACCGTCCACGCGCCTGCGCGCAGCGCGGCGATGGCCTCGACGGTGGCCTTGGCAGCCGACATCGTGGTGATCATCGGGATGCCCGCGCGCACCGCCGTGGCGCGGATGCGGCCCTCGTCGGTCTTCGCGCCCTTGCGCGTGGGCGTGTTGATGATCAGGTGGATCTCGCCGTTGGCGATGAGGTCGAGCACCGTGGGACGCGCGCCTTCGCTCAGCTTGTTGACCGACCTGGTCTCGACCGAGAAGGTCTTGAGGTACGCCGCGGTGCCCCTCGAGGTGTAGACCTCGAAGCCCATCGAGCGGAGGTCGCGGGCGATGGCGATCGCCTGCTCCTTGTCTCCGGCGCGCACCGAGAGGAACACGTTGCCCTTGGTGGGCAGGTGCACGCCGGCGGCCATCTGCGCCTTGGC
>CAIOCH010000203.1 GCA_903856525.1 uncultured bacterium
GGGTAGTTCGCGGCGACGGCCGGTCCGGGCCGCACACCAAAGCAGAATAGGACTCCTTGTGGTACCCGGCGGCGACGCGTCGTCAGTGATGTGCGATCAGCTCGGAGCGACCCGCGACCAGCGTGGCGTCGGGCAGGGCGGTCACGTGCATTTCGGCGCCCTCCGCCGAGACCTGCAGGACCCGCAAGGCGCTGGTTGCTCTTCGGCGTGCCCAGTAGTGTGCGAGCACGCCATGGACCGAGCCGGTCGCTGGATCCTCGTCGATGCCCATCCATGGCCCGAAGCATCGGAACATGTAATCGTGGCCGGCCGTCTCGGCGACGGCCGAGACGACGACTTCCTGGAACATGTCGCAGCTCGCGGTCAATCGCGGGAAATCGGGCCTGAGACGGCGGAGAGCGTCCGGCTGGATTTCGAGAAACAGCGCGTGCAGCTCGCTGCAATGGTCCGATGCCAGGGGGCGATCGATTCCCAAGGCCGCGAGGAGCGGGGCGGGACAGGCGTACGGCACGGTCTGGTATTTTGGGTATCGCATGACGATCCGACCGTCATCGGTCTTCAAGACGGGCAACAGGCACTGCGGCCCATCGAACACCAGCGTGTTCTCTCCGGTCACTCCGAAGGCCACGTGTGCGGCGGCAAGGGTGGCGTGGCCGCACGCGGTGATCGGCAGAACGGGGGTGCAGTAGCGGATGGCGTACCGGGCGTCGGCTCGATCGGATGGGAACAGGAATGCGGTGACCGCAACATCCGCCTTCCGGGCCATGCGCAGCATCAGGTCATCGGCCGGGGCGTGCGGGAGGAGAAAGACGGCCGTGGGCCCGCCCGCGAGGCCGGGCCCGACGAAGGTACGAACAGAAAATGCTTCGGCGTTCATGTCGTATGACTCACTGTGTGAGGTTGGCTCGTGCGGGACGGCAGCGTCACGGGCTCTGAGGACGAATGAAGCGGATGCCGTACTTCGCACGGATCTCGTCTCGCTTGGCTTCATTGGCCGCGTCGGCAAGACTCAGGCGGTTGAGCTCGGCGACAAAGTCATCAAATCCGCCCGGGAAGAACAGGTTCAGGAACCGTGCCGGCGCGGCGGAGCGATTGCGGACCGCGTGCGGAATGCCGCGGGGAAGAACAGCCATCGCGCCTGCCCCGGCGGTCAAGACCTGTTCGCCGCACTGGAATTCGATCTCTCCCTCGAGCACGTAGTGCATCTCGTCGTCCCGCGCGTGCACATGCAGGGGCACGCCCCCGTCTGGCCCGAGTGTGACCTCGAATGCGCACCACGCGCCGCCGGTGCTCGCGGTCGACACGCGGCGGACCAGACCGTTGCCGAAGTCCTCGCCTTCGCCGGGGCCGATCATCAGCGGATTCACGGTGCCTCCTCGACGACAACGCGGTCGCCGTGACTGGGCGGCGTGGAGACCAGCACGAACACAAAATCCTCCGACTCTCTGTTGCTGAGTCGGGGCGGCACGTTGGCTGGGCCGGACTCGCTGATCTTGCGCGTCGACTCCAGACAGTGTAGTCTTCGACCCGCATCCGACCTCAGTTTGTCGGTGATCCTGAGCGCCGCAGCCGCTGTTGGCGGCTCTAGCTGGCTCGGTGGTTGCGTTGTGCCGTGCTGGGCCGTAGCGTAAGAGGAGCATGCCAGCATGATGGCGAACACGATCTTGCGCTTCATGAACCACCTCA
>CAIOCH010000204.1 GCA_903856525.1 uncultured bacterium
ACGCGCGCGCTGACGCTGCACGAGGCCACCGTGGCCGAGGTGTGGGAGGCGTTGACCGTCATCGAGCCGATAGTGGCGGAATTCGCCGCGCGCCGTCGCGATCCGAACAACCTCGCGGCGCTCACGGCGGTCGTGGCGGCCGCCGCGCCGCAGGACGACGCTCTGGCCGCCGCGCAGGCCGCCGAGTTCTTCCGCGCGCTCGCCGCCGTCGCCGGCAACCGTGTGCTGTCGATGAGCCACGAGCCGCTGCTGCAGCTGATGGCGTCCTCGCTCAACAAACTGGTGGCGGTGGTGCCGCAGGCGCGGTCGCGCATCGCCGCGGCGCCGCGGCGCAGCGGCGCATCCTCGAGGCCGTCGAGCGCGGTGACGCCGCCGCGGCGCGCGAGTGGTGCGGCAAGCACGTGCGCGATTACCGCCGCGGCTTCGAGGTCGCGGGCATCGACCTCGCGCTGCCGATCAAAGCCGGATCTGCGCGCCGCGCGGGCCGAAGACGGGCGCCGCCAGGCAAGAGGGCAGCGGTCGACCGTCAACCCTGATGATTCAGCGAGCGGCGGCGATGCATTCGACCTCGACGCGGGCTCCGAGCGCGAGGCCGTTCGCACCGAGCGCGCTGCGCGCCGGATAGCGGCCATCGAAGGATCCCTTGTAGATGTCGTTGAACGTGCTCCACTCGCTCATGTCGGCGAGCATCACGGTGCACTTGATCAGGTCTGACATCGAGTAGCCGTGCGCGGCGAGCGTCGTACGGATGTTCTTCATCACCTGCTCGGACTCGGCGCGGATGCCGCCCTCGACGATCTTCATGGTGCCGGGCACGAGACCGACCTGCCCTGAAAGATAAAGCGTGTCGCCGTGGCGCACCGCCTCTGACAACGGCAGTCCCTTCGGCATGACCTTTCCGGAGTCGAGGAACTGTGTCGGGGCGCGCTCGGCAGCTCCAGCCGCTCCGACCATGGACAGACCGATCATCCAGACGACGCTCTTGGGGACCATGACGTTGGAACTCCTGGTGAAAGTGCTCCGTATGCTAACGGCTTCCCTCGACCCGCTCTATCCTCTTGCGCGCCGGGCCTCTTGCGCGCCGGGTCGTCAAAGTGGACAGCATGCTGAAATACAGGGTACTGTCCGATGCATAAGCTGCACCGGAGCACGACATGATGGGCACCGATCTCGGACGTCGACGGATCCTGCAGGGCATGACGTTCATGGCCGGCAGCGCAGCCCTCGGCGCCGGCGCCGCCGGCCCCACTGCCGTCGGTTCCACGGACGGCACGGGGTTCGACTGGAAGGCCGTCCGTGCAGCCTTCCCGGAGCAGGCTCCGTTCGTCAACCTCGACAACGGCTGCATCAGCCTGCCGCCGCTCGCCGTGCAGAGCACCATGTTGAAGCAGTACAAGTTCGCGAACGAATGCCCTTGCTACAACATGTTCGAGGTCCTCGACAACGCGGTGCCGGCGACCAAGGCGAGGCTCGCGAAGATGGTCGGCTGTGAACCGGACGAGATCGCGCTGAACCGCTGCACCACCGTCGGGATGTGTACGGCGATCTTCGGCATGCCGCTGTCCCGGGGAGACGAGGTCATCCTGAGCCGATGGGACTATCCGAGCATGATCAGCGCCTGGAAGCAGCGCGCTGCGCGGGAAGGCATCATCCTCCGGGTCGCGCAGTTCGGGCTCGAGGACGACGACGACACGATCATCCGGGCATACGCCAAGGAGATCTCGCCGCGCACCAGGGCCATGCACATGACGCACATGATCCACTGGTCGGGCCGCGTCATCCCGGTGACGGAGATCTGTCAGGCGGCCGCAGCGCGCGGCATCCGTACCGTCGTCGATGCCGCGCAGAGCTTCGCCCACATCCCCGTCGATTTCCGCCGGATCGGCTGCGACTACCTGGCGACGAGTTTCCACAAGTGGCTGTCCGGGCCCATCGGCACCGGCATGTTCGTGGTCAAGGCGAGCCGTATCGAGGAGACATGGCCGCTGTACGGTACGTTCGAGGAGCTGAAGGGCGCGGACAAGTTCAGCCTGTCCAACCTTGGCACCTACAACTCAGCCGACCATTACGCGATCAACGACGCCATCGATTTCCATGAGCACATCGGGTTCGAGAGGAAGCATCGAAGGCTGCAGGAACTGAGCAGGTACTGGGTGGACAAGGCGAGGGGCATCCAGGGCTTCAGGATCCACTCGTTGATGGATCATCCGGGCCTCGGCGGGCTGACGGCTTTCTCCATCGATGGCATGCCGGTCGAGCGGATCGAGAGCCGGCTCCGCGACGAGTTCAAGATACAGACGAGGAAACGGACGCCCGAAGGTTTCCGCGGGATCCGGGTGTCGCCACAGGTCTACAACACCTTCGAGGAGCTGGACATGTTCGTCTCGGCCCTGAGGAAGATCGCGGTTTCCGCCTGACACGCCTCTAGGCAGTACGGCCGTACCCGTAGATCCAGTCGAGGCCGCTGTAGAAGTCTTCCGCCGTCCGCGAGCGCAGCATGTCGTTCCGGACGAGGCGTTCGATGCCCTCGGCGTGATACCAGTACTTGCCGAGCGCACGGGAGGACAGCACGATGCGGGCGGTCCGCGTGATCCGTCTGTCCTGATAGCGTTGGAATGCGCGGGGCAGATCGCCTGACACCGCTCTGACCTCCTGCATCAGGCAGACCGCGTCCTCCAGCGCCATGCAGGCTCCCTGGGCGAAGTACTGATAGGTCGGATGCGCGGCGTCGCCGAGCAGCGTCACGCGGTCCTTGGTCCAGTCGGCGACCGGGTCGCGGTCGCCGAGCACCCAACGACGCCAGCCCTCCGACTTCTCGAGGATGGAACGGGGCAGCGTCGGCAGGTGGTGGAAGTGGGCCATCAGTTCATCGCGATCGCCCGGTTGGTCGAGCAGTTCAGCGGCATCTCTGCTGCTATGGAAGGTGGCGACGATGTTGAACAGCTTCCGGTCGCGGAGCGGGTAATGGATGAAATGGGTCCGCGGGCCGGCCCACAGCACGGCTGCGTTCAACCGCAGTGCATCCGGCATGTCTGCGGTGGGCAGCACGGCTCGATAGCAGACATGACCTGAGATCTTCAGGGGGCCGTCCCCGACGATCGCTTCGCGGATACGGGAGCGCACCCCATCCGCGCCGATCAGGCCGGCGCCCGTGAACCGCCGTCCGTCCCGCGTGCGCACCTCGACCTGTGATCCGTCCTGGGCGAAGCCGTCCACCTCGGCGTCGGCGTCGAGTTCGACATCGGGATCGGAGCGACAGCGGTCGAGCAGGGCCGAGTGGAGGTCGGCGCGGTGGATCACGGCGTATGGGTTGCCGAAACGCTCACGGAACGGGGCGCCCAACGGGATCTCGGCGACCTGCTCTCCGGACACCCCGTCCATCATCACGAGCCGGTCGATGTAGACCGCGTTCCGGAGCGTGCGATCCATCACGCCGAGCGTCTTCAGCGCATTGAATCCGTTCGGCCCCAACTGGATGCCGGCGCCGATCTCGCCGAACGCCTTCGCCCGCTCGAGGACGACCACGCGCAGTCCGGCGGATCGCAGGCCGATCGCGGTGGCGAGACCGCCGATACCGCCGCCGACGACGATCACACGGTCACCGGCTGCGGGGGTGGATCCCATGGGGCGGGGTCACGGTCCGCCGGTGCCGTCGACGAGGATGTCGGCGGCACCGGCGTGATGCAGGGTGACCCGTGAGGTCAGCGTCAGAGGTCGAACTTGCCGCGGATCGATATGCCCACGGCCCGTCCGGTCGGATCGATGAAGCGCAGGTCACAGCCGGCGCAGTTGCTGACGTTGTTGTTGGTGAACGGCGGAGACTTGTCGAACATGTCGTTCAGGTGGAACATCGCCGTCCACTTGTCGCTGAAGCTGTACGCCGCGGTGAGGTTCCACAGCGAATAGGATCCGACGCCGCTGTTGAAGAGCGCTGCCGGGACGCCGCAATTGGCGTTGCAGTCATCGTAGCTGCCGGTGTAGCGGTTCTGCAGCGAGGCCGCCCACGGCCCCTGCTGCCAGCCCAGCGTCAGGTAGTGGTTGTACTTGATCGCGGGGTAGCCATCGAGCACGACGCCGGCTCTGCTGACGAACGGCGCGCCGGGCAGCCTCTGGAAGTCGTACTTGTTCACGTAGGTGCCGCGATAGTCGACGGACACATCGCCGATCGGGGTCTCGGTCGACCAACCGATCGCGAGGTCCACGCCCGCGGTCTCCGTGCTGCCGACATTGGCGTTGTTGGTGAGCACATACGCGAGGGGATCACCGGTGCCACCAGGGAAGTTGCAGGTGGCAGTCCCGGGCTTGAAGGCTGGATCGGCCGCGCTGCAGCGCACGAAGTACGAGCTGAAGGTGGCGGGGTCGCCGAAGATGGCGTTCGGTGCCACGGTGCCGATCGTATCGGTCAGGCTGTAGTTCCAGTAGTCGAGACCCAGAGTGACCGACCCGCCGGTGACCGGCTCATCGAACCGGGCGTCGAGACCGATTGAATATGTGGTCGAACGCTGGGGATCGAGGTCCGGGTTGCCGCCGCGCAGCGCGTTGAAGGCGGTCTGGCAGTCCCGCGCCGCGATGCCGCCGGCAGCGGTGTTGACTACGCCGCCCGGGCAGAGCACCGGATCGTTCTGGAATGCACCCGGGACCGTGCCGAGGGACCGCGGCGCATAGAGACGGGGCAGCGGGGGTGCACGGAAGCCCTTGCTGTAGGAGGCGTGCAGACCGATGCCATCGGTCGCCTTGAAGGTGAGCATGATCTTCGGGTTGATGGTGTTGCCGAAATCGCTGTAGTCGTCCCAGCGGCCGGAGATGTTGGCGTCGAGACGGTCGATCAGCGGAACGAGCAGTTCGGCGGTGACCGAGCTGCGCGTGCGCTTGCCGGTGGCGGCCACGCCGTTGCCGAGGTCGTTGCCGACCAGCAGCGAATTGATCGCGGCGACCGTGTACAGCATCTCTTCACGGGCGGTCTCGACGGCGAGCGCTCCCGAGACCGAGCCGGCCGGCATCTCGAACACCGTGCCGCTGAGCGTCGCGCCCGCCATCTCGATCTTGGACTTGCCGGTGGTCAGCGTGGTGCGCGCCTTGATGCTTTCGAGATAGGTCGCGCCGGCAGCCGACTGGTCGCCGAAGGGGTTGATGAACGGGGCGCCGTTGGTGCCGGCGAGGCCGTCGACGACGCCCTGCCGCAGCAGCGCGCCGTCGAGGGCGTTCAGATCGGTCGTCGCCTGCGACTGCAGCGCCCAGACGTTGTAGTCGAACTGCCCGACGCGTCCCTCGAGCTCGAGGAGCAACCGATCGGTGACGGTCTCGTTCTCCGTCGTGCGGCGGCCACCGGGCGTGAACCGCGCGGTGACGAAGATCGGCAATGCCGTGTTGAGCCCCGCGATCGCCGGTGTCACGCCGCGCCCGGGATAGTACGGGTTGGTGTTCGGCATCGAGAGGTTGATGATCCGCGCGCCCGACAGCGCGTTCGAGATCTCGGAGGTCGCGCGGATGTACTCGGCGGACAGCCGATGTTCACCGAGCTGCTGCGTGTAGCGGGTGTAGAGCGAGACCTGCTTCTCGGGATTCTGGAGGTCGATCTGGCCGATGGCGTCAGGATCCATCGCGCAGCCGCCGGTCGTCAGCGGGACCAAGGCGGGTCGGTCGCAAGGGTACGGGTTCTTGGTGCCGAACCCCGGAGTGGCGGGCTGGCTCACGTTGGCGGGGAACGGTTGCGAGAGCAGCAGGTTGACTCCGCGATCGCGCCGGTCGCTGGTGTTGGAGTAGGAGCGATCGGCGGAGCGTATGCGGTCCTGCTCGCGCCAGGTGACCCCGGCGACCAGGTTCCAGCCGTTCTCGCGCAGCGAACCGATGCCTCCGGCGAGCGATGCATTGCGGATGTCACCACCGGCGGCCGAGGGCGACAGGGCGTGGCCGCTGTACTGGATGCCCTGGAAGTCGCGCCGCATGCGGAAGTTGATGACGCCCGCGACGGCATCGGAACCGTAGATCGAGGAGGCGCCGTCGGCGAGGACGTCGACCGAATCCAGCAACGCCGTCGGGATGGTGTTCAGATCGACGCCGTTGTCGAAGATCGGGTTGTTGACCATGCGCCGGCCGTTGACGAGCACCAGCGTGTTCTCCGGTCCGAGCGTGCGCAGGTTGGCGAGGTTGATGAGCGCGCCCTCACGGACGCCGTCGCTGGAGGTGGACAGCACCTGGTTCTGGGCGATGGCGGTGAGGATGTCTTGGGCGTTGGTCGCGGCCCGCTCCGTGATCTCGTCGCTGCTCAGGGTGGTGACCAGCAGTGAACTCTCTTCACGCTTGATCAGCGATCCGGTGATGACGACCTCTTCGAGGTCGGCAGCGGTGTTCCGCGATGGCTTTGCGGCCTCCTGGGCCAGTGCCGCGGTCGGCAGGACCATCGCTGCACCGAGCAGCGAGCAAAGGATCTCTTGTTTCATTGGCAGTCTCCCCGCGTGTGGGTTTTGGGCCGGAATTCCGACGGAATGCTGATTGATGGTGAACGGTCGACAGAGTACTGTCAACTTCATCGGAGGCTTGCCATCATGGTGTTTCGTTGCCACCATCCGTCGCATGGCAAGCGACACATCGGCGTCTTTGGGACACCTCGAGGGCATCCTCGCCGCCCGCCCGCGGGCGGGCCTCGCGCAACTGCCCACCCCGATCCACCGGCTCGCCAACTTCGGTGCGCGGATCGGACTGCCGGAGCTCTGGATCAAGCGCGACGACCTCACCGGCCTCGAGGGCGGGGGCAACAAGACCCGCAAGCTCGAGTTCATCGTAGGGGACGCCCTGCGGACCGGCGCCGACATGCTGGTGACCATCGGTGCCCTCCAGTCGAACCATACGCGCCAGACCGCGGCGGCTGCGGCCCGCACGGGTCTCAAGTGCGCCCTGCTGCACTTCGGTTGGACCGAGGACGCCGGTCCCGGCTACCGGGACGTCGGCAACCTGCTGCTGAGCAGCCTCATGGGCGCGCAGTTGTTCGTCGATGACACACCCCGGCCCATCGAGGATCAGGGGCCGTTGAGCGAGTTCTGCGACCATCTCGCGGGTCTTGGGCATCGCCCCTACGCCATACCGGGCGGCGCCTCGGAGCACCGGCTCGGCAGCCTCGGCTACATGGCCTGCGCGGCGGAGATCGAGCGCCAGAGCCTGTCGATGGGCGTCGACTTCGACTACATCGTGCACTGCACGGGCAGCAGCAGCACGCAGTCCGGGTTGCTGGCAGGTTATGCGGCGCTGGGCAGACCGATGGAGATCATCGGCATCGCTGACGATGACGAGACGATCATCAAGCGGGCTCGGGTGCACGCGCTCGCGAACTCCGCCCTGCAGGAATGCGGGATCGACGCGGTCGTCGAAGAACGGCAGGTGAGGGTGTCGGCCGTCGATCAAAGCCCCTACGGCAAGACCGACCCGAAGACTTTCGAGGCGATACGCTTGCTCGCCGCGACGGAGGGGCTGGGTGCGGATCCGGTCTACGAAGGGAAGGCGTTGCGCGGGTTGCAGACGCTGGCCGCCGAGGGGTTCTTCCCCCCGGGCAGCCGTGTGCTGTTGATGCACCTCGGCGGCACGCCCGCGATCCACGCCTATGCCAGCCAGTTCGGAGCGCCGCAGCTCGTCGCCTATTCCGGTCCGGTCGCGGCGGAGGGTTCCGACAGATGACGGTGGATCGCAGCGGCGAGCGCGATGTCCTCGCAGCCGAGGCCGATGGAGCGGAAGAAGGCGGTCCTCTCCGGTAGCGGCGCCTTCGCCGCCACGAGTTCAGCGAGGTCGCCGCGGATCGATGCGGGATCCCAACCTCCCTCGCGGGCGATCAGCATCTCACCGGCGGCCAGCGGCGCATCGCCGCGTGCGTCGCAGTAGACATCGAGTTCAGCGAGCCGTGCGGGCGGGATCTCATGCGCACGCGGCGCGTTGGTGCTGATGGAGGTCAGCAACCGGCAGTGGGGCAGCTCGGCGGGGTCGACCACCGCCGCGGCAGCGGAGGTGCAGAGCATCACCACCTCGGCATCTTCGACCGCTTCACGCAAGGACCCGGCGATCGTCGCCGAGGCCGCCGCCGCGCGGATGTCGGCCGCCCGATCGGATGCATGCGGTGACCAGACCATGATCTGCTGCCAGTCCCGAAGGGGCAACACGTGCCTCAGGTGGGCGCGCCCGACCGCTCCGCAGCCGATCAACGCCAGGCGCGTCGCCGTGCGCGGCGCGAGCAGATCGACGGCGAGCGCGGTGGTGGCGGCGGTGCGTTCCCGCGTCAGGGCGAGCGAGTCGCAGAGCAACAACGGGGCGCCGGTCTCGCTGCTCATCAGCAAGGTCCAGGCCGTCACGATGCCGCCGCCGGGTCGCGGCAGGTAGGGGGAGAGCTTGGCACCGAACACCGGCGGATCGGCGAGCGCCGCGAGGTAGGCGATGAAGTCGCCACCGTCGCCGTCCGGCAGCAGGGCGAGGGTCTGTGGTGGCTGGGTCACCTTGCCGGCGTGCAGCCCGGCGAACAGCGCGCGCATGGCGCCCAAGACATCGATCCGCTCGACGACCTGCGCCGCGAGCTTCGCGTCGACCACGATGGGTTGCATGACCTGATCCTCCTTCACTTGCGCACGGGCGGACGGGCGATGTTCGTCGGCATGAAGCCCTGCGCGCGCAGGAGATCCGGCGCGCTGTACAGCCGACGACCCTTGAAGACCTGATCGACCCGGTACAACGCAGTGATGTCGGCGAGCGGATCGCCGTCGATGAGGTACATCTGCGCGTCCTTGCCGGGCTCTATCGAGCCCAATCGGTCCGCCAGCCGGAGCTGGCGGGCGGAACCGATCGTCGCCAACTGCAGCACCTCGTTCGCCGGGATGCCCGCTTCGGTGTAGTAGATGAGTTCACGGATCAGGGTGAAACCCGGCAACTGGTTGTCGGTCCCGGGCAGGATCCGCACGCCGGAGCGGTGCAGGATCTTGATCAGCTTGAGCAGCATGTCCGAGGAGCGCGCAAAGGCCGCTTCACGGCCCTGGTTGTAGCCGGTGGTCATGAGCTGACGGCGTCGCACCGCTTCGGGCAGGCGGTCGGCCACATCCGCCAGTATGGGGGTCAGTTCGCCGGGTCGGTTGCGGAACATCTCCATGATGACCGCCAGCGTCGGTTCGAGAGCGACATCACGCGCCTTCATGAGCGCGATGAAATCCTGCACCTGCTTGGACTCCGGATCGACCAGACCTGCCATCTCCCCGGGGACGAGGAAGCGCGCGGGCCCACGGGTGTCGATGCGCTCGCCGCCCACGAACGCCAGCAGCAACTGGTTGAAATGCGTGATCTCGTCATAGCCTGCGCGGATCGCGGCCTCCGGCGACATGAACGAGGGTATGTGGCCGGCCACCGGCAGGCCGCGCGCATGCGCAGCCTCCGCCAAGGGCGCGACCCACTCGGGTTTGATCGAGCTGTAGAGCTTCAGTCCGCTGTAGCCATGCTGCGCATAGAAGTCCACGAAACCGAGTGCGTTCTCGAGTCCGTCGGCCAGCATGCCCACCGGGGCCGCGAACTCGTTCCTGCGGTCGACGAAGCCCATGGGATGGATGTCGGGTCCGGCAAGACGCTGCTCGCGGATCTGGCGCACCAGATACTGCAGGTCTTCGAAGCTGCTGCCCATGTCGCGCACATTGGTGATGCCGAAGGCGAGGTACTCCGGCAGATGCACCAGCTGTACATGGTTGTGCATGTCCCACAACGACGGCATGAGCGTCTTGCCCTCGCCGTCGACCAGCGACGCGCCTTCGGGGACCGCGACCCGCCCGGGATACACCGCGGAGATCTTTCCATCCCAGACGAACACGGTCGACGGCTCCGTCAGCCGACCCGAGAGGCTGTCGAAGATGCGTGCGCCCCGGACCACCGTCAGGCCTGTCAGCTCGCGGGATGCGCTACGGGCGATGCCTTCATAATGTGATTGCAGCGCGCCGCGCTCCGCCGCGCGCAACGCCGGCATGCTCGCTTCCCAGCCGCGGCGGATGACACCCCAGCTCCGATCCGTGTAGCCGAAGAGCTCGCCTGCCTCGTCCAACCAGACGAATGTCGGCCCGAGGCCGAGACCGCTGATGCCGTAGAGGGTCGCGCGGAGCGTCTCCGCGTCGCGGCGGAACTCGGCGCTGCCGGCCTGCGCGATGGTCGCGCTGCCGCCGGGAAGCAGGTCGAGCCGGCGATCGGGTGTCCGCAGCAGGGCCCGCGCCAGCACCGCACGCGCTTCGGGGGTGTCGTTGAAGGGGACGAAGAACGCGTGGCCGCGGGTCCGCCGACGACCCTGCTCGAGCGAAGACTTCCAGGTGGCGACGCCGCCGGTGACGCGGAAAAGCTCGTCTATGGTGGCGCGCGTGTTGTTGACGCCGCTGGCGGCGAACTCGGTGGGGATGCCTTGCGTGTCGAGACGGAAGGTCGACACGAACGACGGACCGCGACCGCGATCGGCGTATTCGAAACGGACCGTCGTCAGGCCGTCGGCGTCACGGGAGACGGTCTGCGAGCCGGATATGCGGTCGACCGTGAGCCAGGAGTATTCGAGGGTCGCGGGGCTGGACGCGTCTGCGGTGGCGCAGACCAGCGCAAGCAGCCCCAGCGCAAGCAGCCATGGCGTCGAGAGCTTTCCGAACACACTGATCATCTTCGTGCGACGCATGTGGAGCCTCGTGACAGCCTCCGGAGATTATCGAAGCGAAATTGACATCCGTCAAACGACCGCATACGCTCAATCAGTATTCGTTGTATCCCTCCGTAACGAGGCGGTGGCGATCGGCACGGGTCGCGCTGCGAGTGAGCACACTTGGAAGCGAGCCGGCCCAGTGACAGGAACAGTCTTGCGATCCCGTTGTGCTTCGGCGTCGCGGTGCTCGAGGGCTTCGACATCCAGGCGCTCGGCATCGTCGCACCACGGCTCGCCCGCGATCTCGCTCTGACCGCCGCCGAGCTCGGCCTGGTCTTCGCGGGCGGCAACATCGGCCTCGTGATCGGCGCCGCGCTCGGTGGCGCTCTCTCGGATCGGTTCGGCCGTAAACCGGTATTGGTGGGCGCAGTGCTGACTTTCGGGCTGTTCACGCTCGCCACCGTGCTGGCGAGCGGCTTCGCCGGGCTGTTCGCCGCCAAGCTGCTTGCGGGGGCCGGGTTCGGCGCCGCCTTGCCGACGATGATGGCGTTGGCCGCGGAGGTGGCGCCCGAGGGCAAGCGTGCGTCCACCACCGCCGCGATGTTCTGCGGCATGCCGATCGGCGGGGGCTTTTGTGGGCTCTTCGTCGGCGCCCTGCCTCAAAGCATCCCTTGGCAGGCCGTTTTCATCGCCGGTGGCCTGCTGCCGATCCTGTTGGCGCCGGCGCTCATGGCGTTCCTCCGCGAGACGCTTCGTCCGCGTACGGCGGAGGCTACGGGGGCGGAGCGCTCGACCACGGTCTGGCAGGTGCTGTTCGCCGAGGGGCGTGCGGCCCCCACATTGCTGCTCTGGATGGCGTTCTTCCCGACGCTGTTGATCCTCTACTTGATGCTCAGCTGGCTGCCGTCGGTGGTGATCGCCAAGGGTCTGGATCCGGCTCTCGCGCCGTTGTCCGCCGTCGTCTTCAACTTCTCCGCTGCGGCGGGTGCCATCGCCCTTTCGGCAGCGGTGGATCGCTTCGGCATGCGTTGGCCGCTGACGCTGGCCTACGCAGGTCTCGTCCTCGCACTGCTCGCACTGGGCGCTGCCGAGGCGCGGGCCGGACTGTTCCTGGCAGCCGGTCTCGCCGGGTTCTGCGTCCTCGGCGCGAACTACGCGCTGTACGGCGTGACCACGCGCTTCTACCCGATGAGCATGCGTGGCGTCGGGTCGGGTGCCGCCGTGGCTGCCGGCCGACTCGGCTCCGTCATCGGTCCCTTGCTGGCAGGGATCTGGCTCTCTCAGGGTGAGACGGGGGGGCAGGTGATCGAGGATCTCGCGCCTTTGGCGATCGTCGCCGGCGGCGCCGTGCTTTGGCTGGCCCAGCGCGGCCGCTAGCAGCCGGGAGGCGGCTTGAACGCCGATGGGGCTATCCGCATACTTGCCTGATGCTCGGCCGCCGCTCCGATCGGGCCGAGGTTTCGAGCTCCCACCTGGCAGGGCCCTTCGCACCATGTTCATTCTGGACGATCTCTACACGCATCCGGGCCACCTCATCCGTCGGGTCCATCAGATAGCGGTGGCGCTGTTCATGGCGGAGTGCGGCGAGTCCGGCATCACGCCGGTGCAGTATGCTTGCCTGAAGGCGCTCAAGGCGAACCCCGGCGTCGATGCGACGCGGCTTTCCGCCCTGATCGCCTTCGACCGCTCCACGATAGGCAATGTATTGGAGCGGCTCGAGAGAAAGGGTTTGATCCAACGTTTCCCGAGCGCGGACGACAAGCGTATCAAGCTCTTGAAGCTCGATCCGCAGGGGCGCCTGTTGCTGCGACGGTCGGAGACCGCGGTCGCTCGCTCACAGAAAAAGATCCTGGCGCCGCTGAGCGCGGAGCAGCAGCGGACCCTCATGAAGTTGTTGACGCAACTGGTCTCCGCCAACGGCGAGGCCTTGCCGCCGACGTCCGTCAGCGGTCCGAAACAGGACTGAGCGTCGGGGTCGTGGACGATTAAGACACCGCGAGCTGTCGCTCGAGGCCGTGCAGCACCCGATAGCACGGCAGCACCTGGGCGACGCTCGCTTCGGGCTCGCGGCCCTCCCGGATGGCGGCGAAGAACTCGCGGTCCTGCAGTTCGATGCCGTTCATCGACACGGCTACGCCGCTGACATCGATCCGCTGGTCCTTGCCGTCGAAGAGGTCGTCGTAGCGCGCGATGTAGGTGCCGGTGTCGCCGATGTAGCGGAAGAAGGTGCCGAGCGGACCGTCGTTGTTGAAGCTCAAAGATAATGTGCAGATCGCGCCGTCGGCGGTCTTCAGCTGGATGCTCATGTCCATCGCGATGCCGAGCGTCGGATGGATGGGTCCCTGCATCGCATGCGCCTGCACCACGGGGCTGCCGGTCTGGTGCGCGAACAGGTCGACCGTATGGGCGGCGTGGTGCCACAGCAGATGGTCGGTCCAGCTGCGGGGCTGGCCGAGAGCATTGGTGTTGGTGCGCCGGAAGAAGTAGGTCTGCACATCCATCTGCTGGATCCTGAAGCCGCCGTCCCTGATGCGGCGACGCACCCACTGATGGCTGGGGTTGAAGCGTCGGGTGTGACCGCACATCGCGACCTTGCCGCTGCGCGCGGCCTGTTCGACCACGGCTTCGCCTTCGCTGAGGATGTCGCAGAGCGGGATCTCGACCTGGACATGCTTGCCCGCCTCCAGGCAGGCCAGCGCTTGGCGGGCGTGCATCTGGGTCGGCGTGCAGAGGATGACGGCGTCCAGTCCGGGCAGGGCGAGCGCCTCGGCGAGCTCGGTGGTCACATGCGCGACGCCGTACTTGGCGGCGGCCTCGCGGGTCTTCTCCAGGTCACGGCTGATGAGCGAGACGACCTCGACGTCGGCGATGGTCCGCATCGCGTCCATGTGCTTCAGGCCGAACGCGCCGGCGCCGGCCAACGCGACCTTGATCATGCTCGACATGGTCAGGTGTCCTCCAGGATGAGATGGCCGACCGCCGTGTTGCTGCAAGGCACGTGATAGAAGCGGTGCGCGACCTGCGGTGCTGCGCCTCCGGCGACATCGGCCATCGCGCCGCGGGCGATGAGCCACATGACGAGTTCGATGCCTTCGCTGCCCGCTTCGCGCACATAGTCGATGTGCGGCACACGGCTGCAGGCGGCGGGGTCGGCGATGAGCTGGTCCATCCAGGCGTTGTCCCACTCGCGGTTGATGAGCCCGGCCCGCGGCCCCTGCAACTGGTGGCTCATGCCGCCGGTGCCCCAGATCTGCACATCGAGGTCCTCGTCGAAGGTCTCCACCGCGCGGCGGAGGGCTTGGCCGAGCTGGAAGCAGCGCCGGCCGGACGGCACGGGGTATTGCACGACGTTCACCGCGAACGGGATGACCTTGAAGGGCCAGGCCGGATCAGCGCCCTGCGGTCCGGCGCACATCAAGGAGAGCGGCACGGTCAGCCCGTGGTCGACATCCATCCTGTTGACGAGCGTCAGGTCGAAGTCCTGCTGGACGACGCTCTGCGCGATGTGCGCCGCGAGTCCCGGATGGCCGAAGACCGGCGGCACCGGGCGCGGACCCCAGCCCTCGTCGGCCGGATCGAAGCGCTCGCCCATGCCGATCGCGAAAGTCGGGATGAGATCGAGGCTGAACGCGGTGGCGTGGTCGTTGTAGACGAGGAACACGACATCGGGCCGCTGCCCGGCGAGCCAGGACTTCGAGAAGTCGTAGCCGCGGAACAGCGGTCGCCAGTAGGGCTCGTCGCTCTTGCCCTGATCGAGGGCCGCGCCGATGGCCGGCACATGCGAGGTGTAGACGGATGCGGTGACGCGGGCCATGGTCAGACCTCCTTGTCCGAGGTCTTGCCGGCCGCACCCTGCGGCTGGCGGTGGGCCTGCGCGTCGCCGTCCTCGCCGACGAAACGGTTGCCCTCGATCGAGCGCCCGCCGCGCAGCATCATCTCGCGGTACTCCGTTTCGGTCATGCCGGTCATGCTGCCCGCCATCTGCTGGAAACTGCGGCCGTCGGTGGCGCCGAGCTTGGCGAGGAAATAGATGTTGCCGCCGAGACGGATGCATTCGTTGAGGTCGCGGGCCCGCACCGCAGCCCGCTGCGCGCCGGTCATCGGCCAGCCATCGAGATAGGCCGCCTCGTCCGCCTTGAAGCGGGCGCGGTTCTCGGCCTTCATCAGGGACATGCAGAACTGGTTGAGCCAATAGCCCTTGCGCGACTGTTCGGCGTCGAAGATCGTGGTGCCGGGGACGTCCTGATACGGTTTTTCGAGAGCCATCTTCAAGCCTCGCATTCTTCGGGCCAGTAGAGCCGCATCGGGTTGGTCACGAGCAGCTTGCGCTGCGCTTCGGCGCCGGGTGCGATGTGCGGGATGAAGTCTACCAACAGCCCGTCGTCGGGCATGTGGCCCCGCAGGTTGGGATGCGGCCAGTCGGTGCCCCACAGCACGCGGTCGGGGAACTCGTCGACGATCCTGCGCGCGAACGGCACCACATCGCGGTAGGCGTGGCGTTCGCCGCGCAGCGCGGGAGGCCCCGTGTCCGACAAACGCTCGGGGCAGGTGACCTTGCACCAGACGGCGGGGTGCTCCCGCATGAACTTCAGGAACAGCGCGAACTCCGTACCGTCGACCGGTCGGGTCACATCTGGTCTGCCCATGTGGTCGATCACCACCGTGGTCGGCAGCGCGCCGAAGAAGCCCCACAGCTCCGGCAGATCGACGGCCTCGAAGTAGACCACCACATGCCAACCGAGCGCCGCCACGCGGCCCGCGATCTCGAGCAGCTCGTCCCTGGGCGTGAAGTCCACCAGGCGCTTGACGAAGTTGAAGCGCACGCCGCGTACGCCGGCGGCATGCAGATGCCGCAGCTCTTGGTCGGTGACGCTGCGCATGACCGTCGCCACGCCGCGCGCCTTGCCGCCGCTCGCGAGACAGGCGTCGACCATCGCCCGGTTGTCGGCGCCGTGGCAGGTCGCCTGCACGATGATGTTGCGCGCGAACCCGAGGTGGTCGCGCAACGCGAAGAGCTGCCGCTTCGAGGCATCGCAGGGCGTGTACTTGCGCTCGGGCGCGTACGGGAACTCGTCGCCGGGGCCGAAGACATGGCAATGCGCGTCGACCGCGCCCTGTGGCAGACGGAAAGCGGGTCTGCTCGGACCGGCGTACCAGTCGAGCCAGCCGGTGGTCTTCTCGAAGCCGCCGGTCGTGGGCTTATCGGGCATGGCGTTCAGTCGATGTACCTGAGGCCTGCCGCCGCGAGCGGTCCGCGCATGTCGTACATGTCGAGACCCAGGACGCCCGCGGCCAGCTTCTGCCGTTTGGCGTCCTCGTTGGCTTCACGCGCCGCGGCGACCTGCAAGGTCTCATCGGCGATCGCACGCGGCACGCAGACCACGCCGTCGTCGTCGGCGACGATGACATCACCGGGGTTGACCAACGCGCCCGCGCAGACCACCGGGATGTTCACCGAACCGAGCGTGGCCTTGATGGTCCCCTTGCTGCTGATCGCGCGGCTCCACACCGGGAAGCCCATGACCGTCAGCGTCTTCACATCGCGTACGCCCGCGTCGATCACGAGGCCCCGCGCGCCGCGGGCTTTGAAAGAGGTGGCCAGGAGATCCCCGAAGTAGCCGTCGGTGCACTCCGCGGTGAGCGCCGCGACCACGATGTCGCCGGGGCCGATCTGCTCCGCGACGACATGCATCATCCAGTTGTCGCCGGGATGCAGCAGCACGGTGACGGCGGTGCCGCTCACCTGTGCGCCGCTGTAGATCGGGCGCATGTAGGGCTTGAGCAGCCCCACGCGCCCCATGGCCTCATGCACCGTGGCGCTGCCGTATCCCGCCAACGCGTCGGCGACGGCACGGTCGGCGCGCTGGATGTTGCGGTGGACGACTCCGAGTTCGTACATGGTTCATCTCCCCCGTCGTTTCAGGGCGGCGTCCAGACGCGGATAGACGCGTCGGGCGTTGCCTTCGTAGATCGCGTGCCGATCGTCGGCGCCGAGCCGCGTGCTGGCCTCGATGTAGCGCTTGGTGTCATCGTAATGGTGGCCTGTCTCGGGGTCGATGCCGCGCACCGCGCCGATCATCTCCGAGGCGAAGAGGATGTTCGCGACCGGGACCACATCGGTGAGCAGATCGATGCCGGGTTGGTGGTAGACGCAGGTGTCGAAGAACACGTTGCCGAGCAGGTGGTCCTTGAGCGGCGGCTTCTTGAGCTCCTGGGCGAGGCCCCGGTAGCGGCCCCAATGGTACGGTGCCGCGCCGCCGCCGTGCGGTATGATGAACTTCAGCGTCGGGAAATCCTTGAAGAGATCGCCCTGCAGCAACTGCATGAATGCGGTGGTGTCGGCGTTGATGTAGTGCGCGCCGGTGGTGTGGAAGCAGGCGTTGCAGCTGGTGCTGACATGCACCATCGCCGGGATGCCGTACTCGACCATCTTCTCGTAGATCGGGTACCAGTGACGGTCGGTGAGCGGCGGGCTGGTCCAGTGGCCGCCCGACGGGTCGGGGTTGAGGTTGATCGCCACGCAGCCGTACTGCTCCACACAGCGCACCAGTTCCGGGATGCAGGTCTCGGGCGCGACGCCGGGGCTCTGCGGCAGCATCGCCGCCGGCACGAAGTGGTCGGGGAAGAGCTGGCTCACCCGGTGGCAGAGCTCGTTGCAGATGGCGGCCCAGGCGCTGCTCACCTCGAAGTCGCCGATGTGGTGGGCCATGAAGCTCGCGCGCGGGCTGAACACGGTGAGGTCCGAGCCGCGCGAGCGCATCTGCCGGAGCTGGTTGCTCTCGATGGTCTCGCGCAGCTCGTCGTCGCCGATCCTCAGATCGGCGGCCCGCGGCCTGAGCGCGGAGTCCTTGATGCCGGCGATCTGCCGGTTGCGCCAGGTCTCGAGCGACTTGGGCGCGGTCGTGTAGTGGCCGTGGATGTCGATGATCATGGCAGTGTCCTGCGGGGAGGTCGGTTCATGCGATGACGGGCTGCATGCCGTGGGCGATCGTCAGGTCTGCGGCGTCGGGGCCCGCCATGAAATCGAGCAGGCGCTGCGCCTCGTCGGCGAAGGCGCTGTCGATGCCCACGGCGCCGCTGAAGCGGCTCAGGATCCCGAGTCCCGGCGGCATGCCGCCGAGCAGCGTGATGCCGGGCAATGCCATGAGCTCGCTCAGCTGCTGGAAGCCGAGCGCGGCTTCGCCGCTCGCCACCAGGCTGCCCACCGGCACTCCGGGGCGCGCCTGCACCAAGCGGTCTTCGACGAGATCCATGATCCGCCAACGCTCGAAGAGCCGCATCAGCGCCGTCCCGCTCGGTCCGGTCGAGTAGCCGATGCTGCGCGCCTGCAGCACCGCCTCACGCAACGCGGCTTCGCTGCCGATATCGGCCCGCGGTGCGCCGGCTTGCACCGCGATCGCGATGGGCGAGTCCGCCAAGGCGCGGAGGCTCCCGGGACGCAGGCGACCGGCGGCATCGAGCCCGGCCATCGCATCGGCTGCGAGCACGACCACATCGAAGGCGTCGCCCTCGCGGACGCGTCGTGCGGCGTCCACGCCTCCCACCGATTCGATGTGCGTCGACGGCCCGCCACGGGCGGCCCAGGCCGCCGTCAGCGCGCCGAGCAGGTGGCGCGTCGCCATCGAGGAGATCAGGCGCAGTCCGCGGGGTCGTCGGTCTGTCCGGTGGACATGCGCGCTCACCACGGCAGACCGACGTAGTTCTCGGCCATCACCGTCATCGCCGCTTCCGAGCCGGTGAGGTAGTCGAGCTCGGCGCGCTGCAGCCGCGCGTGGATGCCGTCCTCGTCCGGGAAGTTGTGCATCAGGCTGGTGAACCACCAGGAGAAGCGCTCGGCTTTCCAGATGCGGGCGAGGCAGCGTGCCGAGTAGTGCTCGATGCCGGCGTCGCTGCGCTCGTGGTAGTGCCCGATCAGCGCCTGTGACAGATAGTTCACATCCGACGCCGCCAGGTTCAGGCCCTTGGCGCCGGTGGGCGGCACGATGTGCGCCGCATCGCCCGCGAGGAACAGCCGACCGAAGCGCATCGGTTCGGCGACGAAGCTGCGCAGCGGTGCGATGCTCTTCTCGATCGAAGGGCCGGTGACCAGTGCCCGCGCCACCGCGGGGTCGAGCCGGTGGCGCAGTTCATCCCAGAACCGCTCGTCGCTCCAATCCTCCACCTTCTCCGTCAGCGGCACCTGCAGGTAGTAACGGCTGCGCGTGCTCGAGCGCATGCTGCACAGGGTGAAGCCGCGGGGATGTCTGCCGTAGATCAGCTCGTCGGAGACCGGCGGCGTGTCGCTCAGCAGGCCGAGCCAGCCGAAGGGATAGACCTTCTCGAAGGTGGTGATCGCGCCGACCGGTACGCTCGCGCGGCTGACGCCGTGGTAGCCGTCGCAGCCGGCGATGAAGTCGCAGTGCACCTCGAGCGCCGCGCCATCGACCGTGCAACGGGCCCGGGGCCGGTCGGAGTCGAGACCGGACAGCTGTACATCGGCCGCGGAGTAGATCGTCGGCAGACCGGCAGCCGAGCGGGCTTCCATCAGGTCGCGGGTGACCTCGGTCTGGCCGTAGACGATGACGGACTTGCCGCCCGTGAGCCGATGCACATCGATGCGGTGCCGCTGACCGTCCACCGCGAGGTCGAAGCCGTGGTGCACCAGACCCTCGGTGTGCATACGCGCGCCGACATCGGCTGCGTCGAGCAGGTCGGCGGTGGTCTGCTCCAGCACCCCCGCACGGATGCGGCCGAGCACGTGGTCGCCCGTCTGGCGTTCGAGGATGAGGGTGTCGATGCCTGCCTTGTACAGCAGCTGGCCGAGCAACAGACCCGAGGGGCCCGCACCGATGATCAGCACCTGGGTACGCAGCGTTTTCATGTCCCGGGCAAGGGTAGACCCTGCGGGCGCTGCGGGGGATGCACGCGGTGGACCGACGCTTGCATAATCCGAACCTATGAGAGGAAAGCAACCGGTCTCGGCGACACCGATATATGAGCTTTATGGCGAGCGAGGCAAGGGCTCCATACTCGATGGCCTGCATCTCGAATCCATCGCAGAGCGCAGCCGCTTGTACAATTGGAATATCCGTCCGCACCGTCACGCCGCGCTCCTGCAGTGGCTGTTGATCGAGCGTGGCCGGGCCGAGGTCGAGATCGACGGCCATGCGCAGACCTTGCGGGGACCGGGCGTGGTCTGGGTGCCGCCGTTCGCCGTGCACGGCTTCCGTTTCGCCGCCGAGACCCGCGGTCATGTGGTCACGCTGGATCAGACCTGGCTGCGCGGCGTATTGAGCGGCACGGCCGGGCTTTGGGAGGAGCTCGCGCATCCGCGGGTCCTGGAGCTGCGCGGCGCGGCCGATACGATGCGCGCCTTGCGGCGCATCGCCGAGAGCCTGCGGGTCGAGTACACCGCGTCGCGGCGATGGCGGTCCCAGTCGCTGGCGGGGGCTGTTCTGATGCTGGTCGGCAGCGTGGCACGCCTGCCCCGGTTGGTCGGTGGCCCGACGACCGTCGCCGGTGACGAGCAGCGGGCGATGCGGCACCTCCGCCGCTACCGCGAGCAGGTCGAGCGGCGTTTCCGCAGCCAGCCGACGCTCGCCGGGTTGGTCGAGCCGCTCGGCATCACGACCACGCAACTCAACCGGTTGTGCCGCCGGCACCTGCGGTGCTCGGCGCTCGATGTCCTGCACCAGCGTCTGCTGCTCGAGGCCAAGCGCGAGCTGCGCTACACGGCGTTGCAGGTCCGGCAGATCTCCGACGGCCTCGGGTTCTCCGATCCGGCGTACTTCACGCGCTTCTTCCGCCGTCTCGCCGGCAGGTCGCCGCAGGAGTGGCGCGCGCTGCCGGGCCCGGGATGAGCGGTGCAGTGAGGCGTCCTCTGGCCCTCAGGCCGTCGACCGACGTCAGCTGCGGATCCGCACGCCCTTCGGGTCGAAGACGGGCGCCGACAGCAGCCGCGCCGCGCGCGCCTCGCCGATCACGTCGACGGTGAGTGCCGCAGCCCCGCCGTGGCTGGCGTCGCGGCTACCGATCGCGGCGAGATCGCGCACCACATCACGGTCGACATAGGCGAGGGCGAGGCTGCGGCCGACATGGTGGCCGTAGGCACCCGACGTGGTGTAACCGACGAGCTGGCCGTCGAGTTTCACGGGTTCGAAGCCCGAGGCATCGGCGTCCACCGCCTCGATGTCGAGCGTGACGAGCACGCGCGGCGAGGTCGCATCGCGTTCGCGCAGGGCGCCATCGCGCCCGATGAAGCCCGGTTTGTCGAAGGCGATGTGGCGATCGAGGCCGCACATGCCAGGGGTCGTCGACTGGGTGAACTCGGTCGACCAGATGCCGTAGCTTTTCTCCATCCGCAAAGAATCCAGCGCCCGGTTGCCGATGTGACGCAGGCCGCGTTCGTGGCCGCTCGCCATCAGCGCCTGCAGGAGCGCGCGCTGTCCAGCCGCCGGGACATAGAGTTCATAGCCGAGCTCGCCGGTGAGCGAGAGGCGGGCGACCATCGCGGTCAACCGCGCGTCTTGGGTCGCGACGGTCATCTCTGCGCAGGACATGAAGGGGAACGCGGCGTTCGAGAGCTCGCGGTCCACGAGCGGCTGCACGATGTCGCGGGCGCAGGGACCTGAGAGCGCGAAACCGGTCCAAGTGTCGGAGAGATTGGTGAGGGTGACGCCGCTCGCGGGCAGCAGGTCGCGGAACCAGCGGCCGTGCCATTCCTGCAGATAGTACGAGCCGATGAGCCAGAAGCGATCCGCGGCGAGACGGCTCACGGTGAGATCGCCCATGAGCTTACCGCCGTGGCCGAGCATGGGCGCGAGGCGCACGCGGCCGACGGCGGGCAGCTTGCAGGCGAGCAGGCGGTCGAGCCAGGCTTCGGCGCCCGACCCGCTGACCTCGTAGCGCGCATATACGGAAGCGTCGAACATGCCCGCCGCCTCGCGCACCGCGCGCACTTCGCCCGCGACGAAGCCGTGTACGTTGGAGCGGCGCATGGTGAGGGTCTCGACGAAATCCTCGGCCGCGCCGCGGCGGCTGGACCCATCGCCACGATCCGCGCCCACGACGAAATACTGCGGCGTCTCCATGCCCCAGTTGACGCCCAAGCGCGCGCCGTCAGCGGCGAGCAGGTCGTGCACGGGTGAGGTCTTGAGCGGCCGGCCTGCGGGCAGCTCTTCGTTGGGATACGAGATGACGAAGCGCCGCGCGTAGAACTGCCGCGTGGTGTCGCGCAGGTAGTTCTCTTCGGCGGCGAACGCGCCGTAGCGCGCGACGTCCATGCCGAAGATGTCGTGGCCGGGGTCGCCTGTCGTCATCCATTGCGAGAGCGTGAGGCCGATGGCGCCGCCCTGGGAGAAGCCGCCCATGCAGCCGCAGGCCACCCAAAGATTGCGCTTACCTGACACCGGGCCGACGAGCGGATTACCCTCGGGTGTGAAGGTGAACGCA
>CAIOCH010000205.1 GCA_903856525.1 uncultured bacterium
CGCATCGAGGTGGAGATGGTCACGGCCGCGGACCGCGACACGCTGACCACCGGGCCAGACGGAGAGGTGCGCAGCCTTGTTCCCATCAGCGTGCAGCGGGCGTCGCTGCGGCGGACGGCGCGGCAGCCGGCACCATGACGCGCCGCAGCGCGATGCGCTTGTAGCCGGCTGCCTCGTAGAGCACACCGACCTCGGCGGCCGCGCCATCGGCGCCACCGTCGAGCCGCACCGGCACGCTGTAGGCGAAGCCCTCGGGCTCGATGAGCACCTTCTCGGGCCAGGTGCGGCCCTCGTCGCGCGAGATCCACAGCGTGCCGAGCGCGCGGCGCGACTCGCTGTCGCAACCGGAGAAGACCACGACGCCGCCGCCGAGTGCGAGCACGCCCGCCATGCAGGTGGGGTCGGGCAGATCGGGCACATCGGCCAGCCGCGACCATGTTGCGCCGCCATCGCTCGACACCGCCGTCTTGCGCCGCTTGGCGCCGAGATGCTGCCGCGCGTTGAGCACCACCGAGCCGTCGGCGCGCTCGAACATCTGCACCTCGTTGCCGAGGCCGCGCTCATCGTTGGGCGCGGCATCGCCGAGCATCCAGCTGTCGCCCCCATCGTCGCTGTACGCGGCGTACACGCGCCACCGGTCGTAAGGGCCCTCGTTGAACGGCATGATCACGCGGCCCGCGTGCGGACCGTGCGCGAGCTGGATGCCGATCCCGGGGCCGGTGGCCGTGCTCGTCGCACCCTTCGCGCGCTTGACGCTGCGCGTGACCTCGCGGGGCTCGGACCACGTCCTGCCTGCATCGTCGGAGTGCATGGTGAAGGTGCGGCAGATGAGCTCACCGGGCGCGCCCGTGCCGAAGCCCTCCGTCACCGCGGCCTCGTTCTTGCCCTCGGGATACGACTGGAACATGAGCAGCACGCGCCCCGCATGCGCGCCGGAGTGCAGCGCGACCACGCAGGGATTGTTGAGTGAGCGCGCGGGTACATCGGCGATGACGCGGTAGTCCGACCAGGTCGCGCCCCGGTCGTCGCTCATGCGCAGCGCGAGGTCATTGGCGCCGACATCGGCGAGTGTCCCACGCGCCTCCGCGAACGCGAGCAGGCGCGTCGCACCCTCCTTCGTGCGCACGCTGGTGATCGCGGGAATGCGGTACACGGGACTGCCGCCCTCGCCGCCCACGAACACATCGACAGGCGCACCCATGCGACCCGGTGCTGGCGCCTGTACCGCAGGCACCTTGGCAGGCGCATCCTGCATGAGCGGTGCGAGGGCGAGCATTGTGGCGCCGATGAGCGGTTGCATGGACGGAGTATCGCATCGCTCCGCGAGGACGTGTCCCGCATCCGCGGCGAGTCGCTGCGAAATGAGCCGAGGCGCTTGTCCCTCGAGACCGCACCTCTAGCCTCGCTTGGCCTGCAACCGGTGCAGGCGGTTCGCATGCAGTTCGCAAGGAGAGACACATGAAGGGGATGGCAATGACTGGAATCGCAGCAGGTATCGCGGCGTTGGGCGCGTCGCTCGGCGCGCACGCGTCGATGCTCATGATCTACAGCAATCCGGGGAATGAGGGCCTCGGTTCGTTCACGGGAAGCATGGAGTGGGTCTACCCAGTCGACGGATCGGACTGCGGACAACTGACGGTCACGCTCACCAACACATCGGAGGTCGCGAACGGAGGGTTTCTCACGGGATTCGGGTTCCAGGCCATCGAGGGGATCGAGGTCACCTACGTGGCAACGGGTGATGGCTGGTCGCAACTGACGGACTTCTCCGCAGCGCCGTACGGCACGTTCGACTGGGGCGCCGCGCTCGGCGGCAACTTCCTCGGCGGCGGCAGCCCCCAGGCCGGCATCGCCGTGGGCGAAACGCGCGAGTTCGTGTTCGAGGTCTGCGCCGATGCCGCGCTCCTGGCGGTGCTCGACGCGGACGACTTCTTCGAGGACGACTTCGGCTACGGCTTCGTCACGCGCTTCAAGGGGTTCAACGACGGAGGATCCGACAAGGTGACGGGCTACGTGCCGGCTCCTGGCGCGGTTGCGTTGCTCGCGCTCGCGGGCCTCACGCAGCGTCGTCGCCGCGGCTGAGCGGGTGACCCAGGGCGCAACCGCACTCGCCGCCACGCAGCGCGGCGAGGTCGGCAGCATCGACGCTGCCGCTGGCAACGGTGCCAGCGGCAGCGTTGTTCGCGTGGGAAGCGCCCCGTGACACG
Organism: uncultured bacterium; assembly: GCA_903856525.1. Classification (GTDB taxonomy): domain Bacteria; phylum Planctomycetota; class Phycisphaerae; order Phycisphaerales; family SM1A02; genus QWPT01. The sequence goes on from CAIOCH010000205.1 coordinate 2,208, forward strand.
TACAACCCGCACGGGGCACGAAAGGTACACCTCCCGTGGGATGCTCGGGTTGCACGGGCAATCCGAGAACCGTCGGCTCCACGGTCAGCGGACCACCAGGGAGATTGCAAATCCTAAAAACCCGTCCGAGGATGCGGTCGCGGCCGCGGTCCTGTGCGAGACTCCACGCATGCCCGCTCCACACGCCGCCGCATGCGTCCTCGCCGCCCTCGCCTGCATGACCGCAGCCGCCGATGACTCGCAGCCCGGCGCATTCGCCGTCTCGCAGCGCACCGTCACTGTCACGCGCAGCAACGGCTCGTCGTTCAGTGCGCAGATCCGCTACCCGGCGACCGCGGCCTCGGCGAACGCGCCCTTCGCGCCCACCGCAGCGCCGGCGCCCGCCGTCAGCTTCGGCCACGGCTTCCTGAGCGCGGTCGACCTCTACGACTCCACGATGGACCACCTCGCGAGCCACGGGTACATCGTGATCGCCACCACCAGCGAAGGCAGTCTGTTCCCGAGCCATGCGAACTTCGCGCTCGACATCCGCCAGTGCCTCACCTGGCTCGAGCAGGAGGACGCAAACCCCGCGAGCTGGCTCTCGGGCGCGGTCGACGAGTCCGCGTTCGGCGTGTCGGGCCACTCGATGGGCGGCGGAGCCTCGGCGCTTGCAGCGGCGGCCGACACACGCATCAAGTGCCTCGCCACGCTGGCTGCGGCGGAGACCAATCCATCGTCGAGCGCGGCGGCGGCTGCGATCCAGCGCCCATCGTGCTTCATCGTGGGCTCGCAGGACACGATCGTGGCGCCCGCCACCACGCAGAACCAGTTCAACGCCTGCGATGCGCCGCGGATCTTCACGACCATCACCGGCGGCTCGCACTGCGGCTTCATCGACAGCGCCATCATCGCCTGCGACTCGGGCGCGATCCCACGGGCGGAGCAGCTCGTCAAGACGCGCGCCCTGCTGCTCGCGTTCTTCAACACGCACCTGCGCACCGACGCCGCGCGATTTGCACAGGTCTGGGGCGGCGCCGCGCCCGTCGCGGGCACCACGGCCACACGCGATGCGCGCATGACGAGCGCGCTCTCGGCCACCTCGATCGAGGGCTCGCTCGACACGGTCGTGCCCGTCACGGTGTCGATCACCAACACGGGGCCCGACGCGACCGCGTTCCGCCCGCGCGCGACGGCCGCGGGGCTGTCGATCGAGTTCGAGCCGGCCGAGAGCGCGCCCCTTGCGGCGGGCGCGTCGACGCAATTCACCGCGTGGGTGCGTGCGTCCAAGCCGGGTACCTACGCCGCCACCATCGACATCGTGCGCACACGCGACGGCGCGGGTGCGAGCCACGCGCTGACCGCCACCTTCACGGGCGGAAACGGCGTCTCTCCCGACTTCAACGGCGACGGCGCGGTCGACGCGCAGGACCTCGCGACGCTCCTCAACAGCTGGGGCGCCTGCAAGGGCTGCCCCGCGGACCTCGACGGCAACGGCGCGGTGGACGCAGCGGACCTGGCGGCGGTGCTGAACGCGTGGGGGTGAGGGGGTGTGGTGAGGTGGGTGTCTGCACGCGTGAACGCGGCTACTTCAGCGTGACCGCCCCCACGAACAGTGCGATCGCCGCGAATCCGACGGCAAAGACCGCGGCGTAGTCGGCGCCCATTCGCAGGAGCTCATCGTCGAGGTAGCCCTGCGCACGGCGCACCTGCACCTCCACCCAGACCACTGGGACCATGAGCACAACCGCGCCGATCTGCGCCAACCCCCACAGCAGGAACGCCCCGCGGAACCCGATCGTCGCGACTGCTGTCCAGAGCATCACCTCGGTCGCGAGCATTCCGACCAAGAACCCCCTGGTGTATCCGCGAAGCAACAGTCGATGCAGCCAGATACTCGCGGCGAGCGATGCCGCCGCGGGCAGAAGCGACCACCACGGGATCCGTGTCGCCCCGAAGGATGCGCCGAATCCACTGACCAGCCACCAGATCAGCATGATCGCCGCCAGCAGGTTGTAGAAGATCTCCCGGGTTGCGACGAGTGCGCCAACAGGCAGGAGTAGGCGCTCAATCCTGCTCATGGATCCGCTTTCCACCGCTGGCCGTGCGCTGCAGCAGCGCGGTCAGCCGCGACCGCGCATCGTCGATGGACTTCACTGAATCGCCACCGCCGATCCAGCGCTTGGCGCCCTTGGGATCGGGGCCGAGCACCGCGAACGAGTAGTCTCGGTCGCTCTTGTCGAGCAGCAGGACGCCGAGGTACCACCCGTCGAGCGCGGCGTAGAACTCGAG
>CAIOCH010000206.1 GCA_903856525.1 uncultured bacterium
CTTGGCGGGTGTGAGCGCGTTGACCGCGGTGGGCGCGGTGCTGGTCTGCGTGGCGGCACCGGCGGTGATCGCCATGCGCGGTGCATGGGTTGCCGCGCGGATGAGCTCGGCGAGGCGCGTGGCCACATCGCCGACGCTGAAGTTGCCGCCTGGCTTCGAGACCACCTCGAACGCGCCGGCCTCGCGGCACTCGACCGCGAGGGTGCAGCCCTTGGGCGTGATCGAGCTGCAGATGATCGTCGGGACGGGATGGAACTTCATCAGCTTCTTGAGGAAGGTGAGCCCGTCCATGCGCGGCATCTCGATGTCGAGGACGACGCAGTCGGGCTTGAGCTCGAGGATCTTCTCTCGCGCGGCGAAAGGGTCGGCGGCGGTGGCCACGACCTCGATGCCGGGCTGGCGCGAGAGTTGGGCCTGCAGCACCTGGCGAACGATGGCGCTGTCGTCGACGATGATGACGCGCGCGGTGCGTGTGGCGGGTGCTGCGGTGTTCGGCTTCGTCTCGTGCATCGAGGGCTCCCGTGTTCCCGTGTGTCACGCGGCGCGGACGTGGTGGCAGTGGACTTCGAGCCGCTCGCCCTCGGCGTCGAGGGTGCAGGCGGTGTCGTTGTCGAGCGCGGTGGCGCGGCCGAGGCGCGGGAGGCCGAGCGAGAAGCGGCAGTCACTGCCGCCGAGCGCGGTGATGACGGAGCCGCCGATGATGTTGGCGAGTTCGCGCAGCGCCTCCTCGGACTGCATGTCGGTGATGTCGGACGCGTCGCTGCCGAGGATGCTCGCCGCGAGGTTGCGGGCGAAGGCGCGGCTGGCGCGGAGCTCGACGTTGCCCGTCGTCGGGCCGTGGAAGTCGATCTGCGCGAAGGTGTCGGCGGTGGGGAGGGCGTCGGGGTCGTCACAGGGATCGGCGAGGACGAACGCGGTGCGCTCGAGCGCGTCGATGACCAGGCGGGCGAGCGCGTTGGGATCGAGGGTGTGTGCTGCGGTATCCATGGGAGTGCTCCCGTTCAGGCGGGCTTGAGGCCGAGGACCTCGGAGATCAGGCGGCAGAGCGCCTCTGGTTCGAATGGCTTGCGGAGGGTGTGCTCGACGCCGAGTTCGCGCATGCGCTCGAGTCGCTCGCGGTTGGCTTCGGTCGAGACGACGACGGCGACATCCTGCATGTCGGGGCGCTTGCGCAGCTCGCGCGCGAACTGCTCGCCGTCCATGACGGGCATGTTGAGGTCGAGGAGGACGAGGTCGATCCAGACGGTCTCGAGGACCTCGAGCGCCTCGATGCCGTTGCCGGCCTCGAAGATGCGGTCCTCGGGCACGCCCGCGAGCTTGACGACCTTCTTGATGGCGGCGCGGAGGATGGGCGAGTCGTCGACCACGAGCACATGGCATTGGAGCGTGGAAGTCATGCTGTTCTCCTGAGCGGGAGGGGCGAGTTGGCTGCGGTGTGGTCGGGAGCGATCGCCGCGAGGACATCGGCGACGATCGCCTCGAGTGCGTCGCGGGAGAGGCCGAGGCGCTCGCGCGCGGCGGCGTCGAAGGGGTACATGAGGCCGTCGCAGCCGAGGCCCAGGCCGGCCCAGCGGGCGATGCAGTCGGCGGCGTGGACGACATCGGTGAGCGGTTCGGCGGGGTTGGAGGGTGGCTCGTGGTGGCCGCGCACCGCCCCGACGATCTCGCTGGGGAGCGACCAGCGCTCGCAGAGCATCGCGCCGAGTGCGGCGTGGTCGGCGCCGAAGGCCTCGCGCTCGTAGGCGAGGAATGGACGCGTGTCGGCGGCGGCGGCGATCCGCTCGAGTGCATCGGGGCCGGCCACGGCGTCGATGGCGAGCTTGCCGATGTCGCGGAGGAGCGCGGCGACGAAGGCAACCTCGCGGTTGGCGCCGTGCAGGCGTGCCAGCTGGTCGGCCGCGATGGCGCCACCGAGGGCGGACTGCGAGAGGGCGCCTCGGCGCAGGCCGTAGGAGCGGCCGGCGTTGGCGAGCATGCCCGAGGTCTGCGTCTCGAGCGCGATGCGGCAGAGTTCGCGCGTGCCGAGGCGGCGGATGGCGTCGCCCAGGCCCGCGATGCGGCCGCGCATGCCGAAGGCGGCGCTGTTGGCGCGACGGAGTACGGCCGCGGTGACGGCCTCGTCGTGCCCCACGATGCACTCGACATCGCGGAGGTCGGCGTCGCGGCCGCCGCCGGCGAGCATGGAGATGAGCCGCATGCTCGTCGCGGGGAGCGCGGGCAGTCGGTCGAGGGCGGCGATGGTGTCGTTCAGCGGGGCCACAGCGCGGAGTCCTTTCCCTGGGAACGGAGGGCGATGCTGCCGTCCGCCAGCCGCAGCGTCATGGTGCGGCTGTGCTGGCCACCCGTGTCGTCGGCGGCCAGGAGGATGTTGAGCTTCCAGAGGATCTTGCGGAGCACGGTGCGGTTGCGCGAGCCGATGCGGAAGTGACCGTCGTCGGCGAGCACCTCGGCGCCGCCGGCCGCGCACACGATGAGCCGCTCGCGCTTGGCGCCGGCGGCGATCACCTTGTCGAAGAGGATCGGCATCCCGAGGTCGCCGAACATCGCGGGGTTGGCGGCGGCCTTCTCGGTGCTCACCTGCGACTCGGGCAGCATGAAGTGCAGCATGCCGCCCACCTTGGCCACGGGGTCGTAGAGGGTGACGCCGATGCACGAGCCGAGCGCGTAGGTGATGATCGACTTCGACGGATCGCGCGAGACCTGGAGGTCCGCGACGCCCACGACGACCTTGTCGCCCTCGCCCGCGCGCGGCGTCTCGGTCCGGAGGGGAATGGATGGAGTGCGGGACATGAACACCTCGTCCTGGCGGTCGGTGAAGCCGTGGGATCAGCGGATCGGATCAGCGCGTGTAGACGCTCGCAGCAGCGGGTCGGAAGGGAACATCGAGGCCTGAGAGTGTCTCGGCGCTGCCCACGGCGAGGATGCCGCCCGGGCGGATGACGCCGTGCATGCGCATGACCACCTCGCGGCGCGTGTCGCGGTCGAAGTAGATCATCACATTGCGCAGGAAGACCACGTCGAACGGACCGAGGCCGGTGTAGTTCTCGACGAGGTTCTGGCGGCGGATCTCGACGAGCTTGCGGACCTCGTCCTTGACCCGCCACTGCGGGCCCTTGGGCGTGTCGCTCCTGGTCATCCAGCGCGCGCGGCGCTCGGGCGAGAGTCCCGTGAGCTGCGTCTCGGCGTAGGTCGCGGCGCGGCAGCCGTCGAGCGCCTTGTTGGAGAGGTCCGTGGCGACGACCTTCACGTCGAAGCCCGAGGACGGGGGCAGCAGCTCCAGCGCCTGCATGGCGAGCGAGTAGGGCTCGGCACCCGTCGAGCACGCGGCCGACCAGAGGCGCAGCTTGCGGCCGGGGACGGCGAGCGTGCCCTTCGCGAGCGGCGTGTAGAGCTCGCGCTCGAGGTGGGCGAAGTGCGCGGGGTCGCGGAAGAAGCTCGTGACGTTGGTGGAGAGGATGTC
>CAIOCH010000207.1 GCA_903856525.1 uncultured bacterium
CGACTTCGCTGCGGGAGCACCTTGACTGCGCTCCCTCTCGACCTACGCTCGGTGAGGTGCGTTCCGTGGGTCCGCACCCCCCGCGTCCTGCTCGTCCCAGGCCGCGTTCGTCGTCCCAACCCACGCAGAGGTGAGTACATGCCGCTGGCTTCCGGGCGCTCCGCCGCGAGTCGTCCCATGACGTTGGTCTCTTGGACCATCGCCTTGGGCGCTGCCGTCGTCCCCTTCCTCTTCGGTGCGCACGCGCACGCGCAGACTGCCTTCTTCGAGCGCTCGCTCAAGGGCATCGCCGTTCCCGAGCCGCTCGATCTCAACGACTACGTCGCCGACCGCGAGGCCGCCATCCGCCTCGGCAAGGCGCTCTTCTGGGATGTGCGCCTCGGAACCGATGGGCAGACGGCATGCGCCACCTGCCATCACCACGCGGGCGTCGATTCGCGCACGCGCGGCATCGCCCACCCCGGCGCCGATGGCGCGTTCAGCGCGGGCTTCGCGCCCGGCGCCACGACGCAGGCCTCGCACTTCCCCACCGTGCAGTTCGCCAACCCCGCCGACCGCTTCAGCGCCCTGGTGCGCAATGTCGACGACGTGGCCGGGTCGCCGGGCATCCTCCGCTCCACCTTCGTCGGCAACGGCGAGAACGCGGATCTCGTGACCATCCTCACCGACCCGGTGTTCCAGTCGGCGGCGGGACAGGAGCGGCAGGTGACCAACCGCAACACGCCGTCGGTCATCAACGCGGCGTTCTATGTGCGCCAGTTCTGGGATGGCCGCGCCAACGCCTGGTTCAACGGCGTGAACGGACTCGGCCCGACCGATCCCGATGCGCGCGTGTGGCAGGTCGATCCGACGACGGGCGCGATCTCGCAGACGCAGGTGATCATCGACCACGCCTCGCTGGCGTCGCAGGCGGTCGGTCCCGTGAACAGCCGCGTCGAGATGGCCGCGCACGGCCGCGGATGGGTGGATGTCGCTCGCAAGCTGCTCGACACGCGCGCCCTCGCCACGCAGACGGTGAGCGCCTCCGACAGCGTGCTCGGTTCGCTGGCGAGCGCCAAGGGCGGACTGTCCAGCACCTACCGCGACATGATCCAGCAGGCCTTTCAGCCGCGCTGGCGCTCCGATGCCATCACGCCCGCGGGCACCACGGTCACCGAGGAGAACATGCCGCTCTACTTCGGTCTCGCGGTGCAGCTCTACGAGATGACGCTCGTGTCCGATGACTCGCGCTACGACCAGTGGATCGAGCAGGACGGACCGCTCGGCAACGCGCCGAACATCCTCACCGAGCAGGAGCTCCGCGGCCTGAGGCTCTTCTACAACCTCGACCAGCAGCTCGACCCGACCTCGACCGTGCCCGAGACCAACTGCCGCGAGTGCCACGTGAGCCCCGTGTTCTCGGTGGCCACCTACGGCGGCAAGGGTACGGGCCTCGTTGGGCTGCCCGGGCGCGGCGTGTATCCCAACGCCCAAGACAATGATGGCGATGGCTATCCCAACCACATCGATCTCTTCCCGAACAACCCCTACGAGTGGCGTGATTTCGACGGCGACCTGATCGGTGACAACGGCGACATGGACGACGACGGCGACGGCATCCCCGACACCGTCGATCCGTTCCCCTTCGATGCCGACAACCTGCCCGGTGAGCCGCCGCCACCGGAGGGACCGTTCGCGCCGCTTCCGATCGCGATCATGGAGAGCCTCCCCGGCGGGCTGGCCCTCGCCACGACACTCGAGGAGCCACCCTACACGGGCCTCCCCGGAACCAGGCCGCTCGACTTCACCTTCGGCGGTGGCGGGATCGACCTCTATGACCCCTACGGCGGACATCTGGCCCACGTTCCGCTCGCGCCACGCGCGCTCTTCCCCTGCAACTTCACCTACTCGATCGACAAGCCGTTTCCCAAGATCGGCGCGTTCACCGTCTTCTCGGTCCACGTCGAGGTGATCAACTGCCGCATGACCATCGATCTCGCGCTCGACGGCTTCCCGCTCGGCGACTATCCGTTCAAGATCGACGGCGTGTCGCGCGGCACCCTGCGGTCGATGCCGTTCCGCGTCTACGACGAGGGCTTCTACAACATCGCCGTCCGTCCGATGGGTGAGGATGTCGGTGCCGGCGGCGTGCAGCCGAACGGAGTTCCGATGTCCGCCTCGGTGCGGCTCAACCAAGGCAGGCCGATGACCGAGTTCGGCGTCGTCCCCGGAGCTCTTGGCCTGGTGCCGGCCGTGGCGAACTCCTTCAAGACGCCCAGTCTGCGCAACGTGGAACTCACGGGCCCCTACTTCCACAACGGCGGCGCCGCCACGCTCGAGGATGTCGTCCGCCTCTATAAC
>CAIOCH010000208.1 GCA_903856525.1 uncultured bacterium
GCTCCGCCTGCTCGCGGGCGGCTTGGGCTTCCTCCTCCGCGGTCCTCGCCTCGCCGGCGCGCCGCATCGATGCGACCTTGGCGCGGGCGCGCTCCACCTGCTCCGCGAGCCCCACGGTCGGGGTCGCGAGATACGCCTCAAGCGCCAGCGTCATGTTTCGCAGCCTCAGGATTGCATCGGGAAGCTCGCGGTCGTACAGCGCCTGCACCGGCGCCATGGCGCCCTTGTAGAGCGAGACATTGCGCTCGAGGGTGACGAGCCAGCGGCGTGTGAACTCCAGCCGCTCACGGGCGTCCTCCACGCGCCGCTTCATGCGCTCGACCGCCTTCTTCTCATCGATGGTCGAGGGGCGCTGCCCCGTGCCCATCGTCTGCATCTCCTTGCGGAAGAGCGCGGTCTTGGCGGAGGTGAGCTCCTCCTCGAAGCGCGGGACCGCACGCCGCCAGTGCAGCATGCGGTCCCGCTCGAGCCAGATGAAGATCGACTTGATCTCGCTGTCAGCCTCTGCGATGGCGACACCCAGTTCCTCGCGGAACCGGATGAGCGCGCGGCGGAACTCCTCGAGCGCCGCGACGTCGCTGATGTGCGCCTCGCCCGCCAAGCGTCAGGGGGCCTTCTTCTTCGACGGGTAGAACAGGAACATCAGCACCAGGCAGCCCAGCGCCATGTACATGGGCACGCTGAAGAGCTTCGTGTAGTCCATCTCGCCGCCGGCGCTGGCGTACTTCGCGACCACGCTCGTGGCGAACAGGCTACCGACGATGATGCCGATGCCCACGATCACGAGGTTGAAGAGGTTCTGCGCCGTGGCGCGGATGTCGGGCGTCGTGTGCTCATCGACCACCATGAAGGCGACGAAGATGAAGCAGCCGAAGCAGAAGCCGTGGAGCGCGATTCCCAGGATCACCGTGGGCAGGCTGGGGGCGAAGGCGAAGAGGGCCATGCGGGCGGCGTAGGCCACGAGCCCGATCATGAGCAGGTTCTTGCGGGAGATGCCCTTGGCGAAGAACGGAATCGCCGCAAGCACGGCGATCTCGGTCATCTGGCCGACGGTCATGAGTCCGCCGCCCCCGACGCCGAAGACGTTGTTGATCCAGTTGGAGAAGGCATCCGCGCTCTGGCTGTTGGCGGCGGCCTGCACCTTGGTCACGAAGTCGCTGGTGAACACGAAGTAGAACTGGTGGATCATGCTCACCGGCACCGCGATGGCGAACAGCGTGATCAGCGGCTGCTTGGTGATCTCCTTGACCCCCTCGAGCCATGCGGTCTTCTCGTCGGCCGACTTGGTGGGAGGCGTGTGCGGCAGCGTGAGGCAGTACACGGCCATGACCAGTCCGAGCGCGGCGGCGATCATGAAGCCGACACCGCGGCCCTCGTTGAGCATCTCGGGCGAGTCGTTGTACATGCGGAACAGGATCTGGCCGAGTCCGATGCCGGCGACGATCCAGCCGATGGTGCCCCAGAGTCGGACAGGACCGAAGTCGCGGTCGCGGTCGGGAAGATTGGCGAAGGAGATCGAGTTGGTGAGCGCCATGGTGGGCGCGTAGACCAGGCCGTAGATGAACGAGAGCGCCAGGAAGACCTCGTACTTGTCGGCGCCGGCGAGGAAGTAGACGAGCACCGCGCCGATGAAGTGGCTGACGGCGAGCAGCTTCTCGGTGGCGAACGACCGATCGGCCAGCTGGCCCGCGATGAAGGGCCCCGCGAGCGCACCAACGGCACCCGCCATCAGGCACATGCCGGTCTGGTCGAGGGTGAAGCCGCGATGGCCCATGAGGAACGGGTACAGGATGGGGAGCCAGGCGCCCCAGATCGCGTACTGCAGGAACATCATGATCGAGAGGCGGGTTCGGACGTACGGCGCGGGCGCGGCTTGCATCGCTGACACCTCCAGGTTGGGACGTCCGGCGGATCCGGAGCCCACGCACTCTACAGGAAGTCGCCGCGGGGCGTCTGAGAACCGCCCTATACTCGCGATCTATGGAGCCACGTCGAAAGACCCGTCAGGTGACCCTCGGTGATGACCGCGTTGGCCGCGTGCGGATCGGTGGCGATGCCCCGATCGCAGTGCAGACCATGACTGCGGGCTACACCCACGAGATTGACAACTGCGTGCGCGAGATCGAGCGATACGCCGCGGCGGGCGCCGACGTCGTCCGTGTCGCGGTCCCCGAGCGCAAGGACACCGAGGCGCTCCACGAGATCCTCAAGCAGGTGTCGGTGCCGATCGTGGCCGATGTCCACTTCCACTTCCAGCGCGCCCTCGAGGCGGTCGAGGCGGGTGTGCACAAGATCCGGCTCAACCCGGGCAACATCAGCGACCGCGACCAGGTCAACAAGGTCATCGACGCCTGCAAGGAGCGCGGGATCCCCATCCGCATCGGCGTGAACGAGGGCTCGATCATCGAGCGCAAGGACAAGCAGCGGCGGGCCGAGGAGCTCGGCAAGTTCTTCGCGGGCCACAAGTCGGGGCACATGCTGGCGCTCATGATCGCCAAGCTCGAGGAGTACCTCGACATCTTCGACGCCCGGGATTTCCACGACGTGACCATCAGCGCCAAGTCGATGGACGCGTCGATGGTGATCGATGTGTACACCGAAATCTCGAAGCGGTTCGACTATCCGCTCCATCTCGGCGTGACCCACGCGGGGCCGCGCGACACGGGCGCGATCCGCTCGATCGCGGCGCTTTCGACGCTGATTGCGAACGGCATCGGCGACACGCTGCGCATCTCGTATGCGAGCGATCACATCGACGAGGTCAAGGACGGGCTTGAGCTCCTCTACTGCCTCGGCAAGCGCACCCGCAAGGGCGTCGAGCTCATCGCCTGCCCCACATGCGGCCGCATCCAGGTCGACCTCTTCACGCTGGTGAAGGAGGTCGAGAAGAAGCTCATGCCTGAGCTCGAGCTTCCGATCAAGGTCGCCGTGATGGGCTGCGTGGTGAACGGTCCCGGCGAGGCCGAGGGCGCCGATGTCGCCGTGTTCGCGGGCGACCGCCGTGGCATCATCTACGTCCAGGGCCAGCGCGTGGCCAATGTGACCGAAGCGGAGATCCTCGACCGCCTGCTGCACGAGTGCCGCGAGTTCGAGGCGAAGGTCAAGCGCGGCGAGGCGAAGCTCGGCGAGAAGCTCGTCGAGATCGTGCCGCCGGAC
>CAIOCH010000209.1 GCA_903856525.1 uncultured bacterium
CCGCCCACGCCTCCGCCGCCACCGAGCACGAGTTCGCCAAGACCAGCGGCCATCGATGCCTGCACCGGCGCCTGGTCGAAGTCGTAGAACCAACCGATCTCCACGGTGCCGCGCTTGGAACCCTCGACGATGTCGGTGGAGACGAGCGGCTCCACGAGCTTCTTGATGCGCAGCAGCTCGTCGTCGCGGATGACGAGGACCGCCGCCTCGTCGGGCTGCGTGGCCTGCCCATCCTCCGCGGCGGGATTCTTCATGCGCCACACCTGCACGAAGTAGCTCCACGGAATCGTCACGCTGGCGTCGATCTTGGCCGCGTAGCCCGTGGGATCGACCTCGGTGCGGCGCGTGGCGGGGATCTCGGCGCGGTACTTGCTCTCGCTGCGCTCGATGGCGCTCTGCCCCGCGCTCGCGGAGGAGCTGGCGAGCGAGAGTCCGGTGTTGGGGACCACGCCCGGCTCGCGCGCGGGGCTCGCGCCCTTCGATTCGCTGGTCGAACTCACCTCGCTGAGGGGCGCGACCACGCCCTCCTTGAACTCGGTGGTGGTGCTGGTGCGCTCGGTGGTCACCACCTGCGCGTTCACGGCGATGCGCGCGCCGGGGATTCCAAGAGCGGTGGCGATGCTCTCCTCGACCGACTTCTCGACCTTCTCCTTCTGCGCGAGGTTGTGGCCAGCCGCGGCACCCTCGGCACCCGTGGGCTTGCACACGCCGCCGTCGGTGATCGACACATTCTCTGCCTTCATGCCCGACTGCGTGCCGGCGATCATGGCGGCGATGGCGTCGATCTGCTCCTGCGAGAGCCGACCGGAGCGCATCGACACGGTCACGCTCGCGGTCTGCGCGTTGCGCATCGATCCGAGCGGCGCCGTCGACTTGGGCGAGATGATCACGGTCGCGGACTTGACGTTGCGGAAGCCACCGATGACCTTCGAGAGCACCGTCTGCACCGCGAAGAGGTGGCGGCGGCCGCGCTCGCTCTCGGGGGCGAACGGGTCGCTGGGCACGAGGTCGCCGATGTTGAGCTCGGCCGCGCCGCCGGACTGCGCGAAGTCGGCGAGGAGCCCCGCGTGCCGGTCGACCGGAACCAGGAGCTGGCCGTCCTTCTCCTCGTACTGCACGCCGCGGTTGGCCAGGAAGGTGCGCGCGTCGTCGTAGGCGGCGGGCGTGATGGCGAACGCCACCGCATCACTGCGGGCGCTGTACTGCGCGACGAGGAAGAGCCCCAGCGCGAGGATCACGACGAGACTTCCCGCGAGCAGCTTTGCCGACGCGGGCAGCCCCGACAGGCGGGTACGGATCGTTTCAAGCGCGTTGCGAAGTGCCTGCACGCGTGGCCTCCATGCCATGGCGTCTGTGCCATTGCGTCTTGCCGCCATCCTGGCGGCACGCAGTCAGAGAAGCCTCATCGGCATGAATGTGTTTCGCCCCGCAAGGATTGCGCCTCATCGGCACCTTCCGCCGCGCCATTCCCGCGCATCCCCACCACAGGGAGCCGCCGCAGCCGCGACCGCTCAAACACACATCCCCACCACAGGGAGCGGCCGCAGCCGCGACCGCTCAAACACGCCGCGACCGCTCAATCACGCCGCGACCGCTCAAACACGGATATTGCGAACCTCGTCATACGCCCCCACCACCTTGTTCTGGAGGGCGACGAGCATGCGGAAGGCGGAATCCGCCTTCTGCGTGGCGATCAGGACACCCTCGATGTCGTCGCGCTGGCCCGTGAGCAGGTCGTTGGTCGCCTTGGAGGCGTCCTGCTGCATCTCGTTGACCTTGCGGAGCTCATCGAGCAGTTCCTGCTTGAAGTCGGCGCCGGTCGCCTGCTGCGGCCGCGGGGTGGCGGCTGACTGGGCGTTCACGCGGGTGACAATGCCAAGGGGGTCGATCATGGCGGGCTCGTTCCTCGGTCATCCTTCAGCACATGCCGTGCCAAGGCGGCTTTGCGTACGCCGCAGCGCAGGATCCACGCTCAGGCGATGATCCGCAGCGACGCATCGAACATCGCCTTGGTCGCCTCGATGGCCGCAAGATTGGCATCGTAGGCGCGGCTGGCGTTCATGGCATTGGCCTGCTGGGTGATGGGGTCGATGTTGGGGTACCAGACGTACCCGTTGGAATCGGCCTGGGGGTCCTTCGGGGCGTACACCGAGCGGAAGTCGCGCCGCGGCGTGATGGCGGCCACATGCACCCCCAGCGGCTGGCCGCTGGTCGGGTCGCCCGAGGCGAACTCCACCACCCGCTCCGAGAAGGCGTCGGGCGACTTCGGGTCGACCTTGACGTCGGCGTTGGCGAGGTTGGCGGCGATGGCGTCGAGCCGCGTGCGCTGGGCGGCGAGCGCGGAGGTGGAGATGTCGAGCATTCCGAACATGGATCAGCCTCGCTCAGGGTCGCTCGCGGATGGCGGCGTTGATGGTCTCGAACTGGCCGCGCAGCAGCTGCGACGCGGCGCGGAAGGCGTAGACGTTCTCCGTCACCCTCTGCAGGAGCCGTTCCACGCTACGGTCGTTGCCGTCGTGGAAGAGGATGTTGTCGGCAAGCACCTCGGGACGGAGCTCCACGCCCCCGGGGCCGAAGGTCGCGGGCCCGCCATCATCGATCACGAGCCGGCCCTCGCCGTCGAGGACCCGCTGTTCGAGCGACTCTCGCAGCGACGCCTGGAAGGCACGCGGATCGACATCCACGGGGCGGAAGCCGGGCGTCTCGGCGTTGGCGAGGTTGCCCGCGAGCAGGCGCTGCCGCGCCGACATGAACTGGAGCGAGCGCTCCAGGGCGGGAATGCTGGATTGTCCGAGGAATCCGTCGACCATGGCTCAGAGCTCCTGGGGCACCAGCGACTCTTCCTTCCACTTCTTGAGTTTGAGCCCCAGCGTGCGCACGCCGATGCCCAAGGCCTTGGCGCTGCGCTGGCGATGGCCGCGGAAACGCTCGAGCGTGGCAACGATCGAGCGCCGCTCGATCTCGTCGAGGGTGAGCGCGCCATCGCAGACGAGGCTGGGGAGGCCGGTGCCGTCGCCGCTCTGGGCAGCGGGCGACGCATGCGCAGCGCCGGAAACGCCGTTCGGCGCGCCATGCAAGGCGCCGGACACGGGGAAGGTCTCGATGATCGGAGCCTCGGCCGACATCTGCCGTGCCAGACGCGCAGCAACGCCGCCGGACGCGGGCGCCGCAGCCGCCGGAACATCGCGGGCCACCAGCCATGGCTCGACGAGCTCCGCCGCGATGACATCGCCCGAGGCCAGCACCGCGGCGCGCTCGCAGAGGTTCTGCAGTTCGCGCACGTTGCCCGGCCAGCCGTAGCGCTCGAACTGCGCCAGCGCGTCCTTGGCGAGCTTCTTGCGGCGGCCGCCCTCACGGTCGGACACGAGGCCGAGGAAGTGCTCGGCGAGCTCGGAGACATCGCTGATCCGGTCGCGCAGCGCGGGCATGCGGATGGGCAGCACATTGAGGCGGAAGAAGAGATCCCCGCGGAACCGCCCTGCGTCGACCTCGCGGGTGAGGTCGCGGTTGGTGGTGGCGATGATGCGGACATCGGCCTTCTGCGACACGCTCGAGCCGACGCGCTCGAAGCTCTTCTCCTGCAGCACGCGCAGCAGCTTGGCCTGCAGGTCGGGCGGGATCTCGCTGATCTCGTCGAGCAGCAGCGTGCCGCCGTCGGCGAGCTCGAAGCGGCCTTTGCGCAGCCGGTCGGCGCCGGTGAACGCGCCCTTCTCGTGCCCGAAGAGTTCGCTCTCGAGGAGCGCGCTCGAGAGGGCCGCGCAGTTGATGGCCAGGAACGGACCACCCGCGCGCGGGCTGTGCTCGTGGATGAAGCGCGCCGCGACCTCCTTGCCCGTTCCCGACTCGCCGGTGACGAGGACGGTGCCGTGGCTGGCGGCGATGGGCATGAGATGGCCACGCAGCGCCTCCATCGCAGGACCCGAGCCGATCATGCGGTGGCTCTGCGCGCGGCGGGTCTGCGGTGCGGCATTCGCGCGCAGCACCTGGTTCTCGCGCAGCAGCCGCGCGTGCTCCAGGGCGCGCTCGGTGCTGATGGCGAGCTCGTCGCCCGAGAACGGCTTGGTCACGTAGTCGAACGCCCCCTTGCGCATGGCCTCGACGGCGGTCTCGACCGAGCCGAACGCGGTCATGAACACCACGGGCAGCTCGGCGTCGATGCGGCGGATCTGCTCCAGCAGCTCGAGGCCGTTCATGCCGGGCATCTGCAGGTCGGTCACCACGCACTCGGGACGCTTGTCGGCGATGCGCCCGAGCGCCGCCGCGCCGTCCGGCGCCGTGACCACGGCGTGGCCCTTTCGGCTCAGGATCGCCGCGACGCTGTCGCGCATGAGTTCCTTGTCATCGACCACGAGAATCCTGCCCATAGCTGATACTCCTTAGCCAGCGTTCGCATGCACGGTGGTGTTGCCGTTTCCGCCGATGCGGCGGCGGACCGCCTCACCGAGCGAGACCCCCTCGACCGACGCGATGCGCGCCGGCTCGAGGGGAAGTGAAAGTTCGAGCCGCGCACCGCGGTTCCCGCCGATGACCCGCGCGGCCTCGCCGCAGGCGGTCATCCCGCCATGCGCGTCGACGATGCGGTGGACGATGGCGAGGCCGAGGCCGGTGCCCTCCTCGCGCGTCGTGAAGAACGGATTGAA
>CAIOCH010000210.1 GCA_903856525.1 uncultured bacterium
GCCGTGGGCCTGACCAAGACCTTCAACGACTTCTGGATGCGCGCCACCGCGCGCGCGGTCGATGGCATCGACTTCCACATCGACCGCCACGAGATCTTCGGACTGCTCGGTCCGAACGGCTCGGGCAAGTCGACCACGATCAAGATGATCCTCGGCCTGCTGCACAAGTCGCGTGGCAAGCTCGTGGTGTTCGGGCGCGATCCGAGCGATGTGGCGGTCAAGCGCAAGATCGGCTACCTGCCCGAGGAGACCTACCTCTACCGGTTCCTCAACCCCACCGAGACGCTGGATTACTACGGCAAGTTGTTCGGCCTCGACCGCCGCACGCGCCGGCGCCGCACCGAGGAGCTGCTCGACATGGTGGGCCTCACGCAGGTCGCGCACCGACCGGCGGGCGAGTTCTCCAAGGGCATGGCGCGCCGTCTCGGCCTCGCGCAGGCGCTGGTGAACGACCCCGAGCTGCTCATCCTCGACGAGCCCACCTCGGGACTCGATCCGCTGGGCACGCGGCAGGTCAAGGACCTCATCCTCGAACTCGGCCGCCGCGGCAAGACCATCCTGCTCACCTCGCACCTCCTCGCCGATGTCGAGGACGTCTGCTCGCGCATGGTGATCCTGTACGGCGGCAAGATCCGCGCGCAGGGCACGGCGACCGAGATGCTCGCCGACAGCCAGCACACGCTCATCCGCGCGCCGAGGCTCGACGAGAAGACGATCCGCGCCGTCGAGGAGACGCTGCAGCGCCTGCAGGGCGTCGGGATCGAGTCGGTCGCTGCGCCGCGGCAGTCGCTCGAGGAGCTCTTCCTCGACATCGTGGAGCGCGCGCGGGCCGAGCAGATCGCGACCAGCGGCGCCCAGTCCGGCGGTCGCATCGCGTCCTTCCTCCAGGACGATGCAGCGGGCGCCACAGGTGGCGAGATGGTCGATCAGCTGGTGAATGCCGCCGCGCAGCCCGCCGCTGTCGCCGCGCCCTCCGCTTCAAGACAGGCGGACGCCGCCGCCGCGAAGGCTGCTGACAACGCCGTGCTCGACCAGTTGCTCGCGCAGTCCGCCGATGCCGGTCGTCCGGCGAGCGGTGGATCCGCGGCTCCCGCGCCATCGGCCTCGGGGACCTCTTCCGCGGGGTCGACCGTGTCCAAACCCGGCGACGCCGGACCGACCGGGTCCGGCAAGCCGCGCGCTGGCGGCGGGGCGGACCGTGCCGTCGATCAGGGCGTGATCGACTCGCTGCTGGGTGACTCGAACTCCAAGGAGGGTCGCGGGTGAGCGCGCTGCGCGTCGTCCAGGACAAGGTGGCCGACCTCGGCCGTATGCGCGGATTCCGCGCAGCGGTGGCGGTCGTGCTGTCGGCGCTCGCGGTGATCGCCGCGGTGGTCCTGCACAACGAGGGCTCCCGCCTGCAGAGCATCTCGGCCAAGGTGCCGGACATCCTCGCCACCGCCGATCTGAACGCGCGCAATGCCGTGGCCACCGAGCTCGTGACCAAGGGCACCGTGACCGTCGACGGATTGACCATCGGTGACGAGGCGCTCGCCAAGCGCATGGAGCTCATGTTCACGCCACAGGGCAGGATCGAGAAGATCGGCGAGGCGGCGGCGCAACTCATCGCCACCGAGCGTCCCGAGTGGCTGCCGATCCCGGTGGCGCAGGATCCCGGTCTCGCGCTGCTGGCCGCCGCGGTGGTCGTGGCGGTGGTGATCGTGGCGTGCTTGACGGGGCTGGCGGTGCAGCTGGTGGCGGTGCTCCTCGCGAGCGGACTGCTCGGCGGCCTCGTGCTCGCGGTTTCGAGTGCGCACCTCGCGGCCAGCGTCGCGGCGGTGCCGCTCCTCCTCTTCACGTTCTCCCTGGTGGTGGGTGTGGTCCTCGTGCTGCTCGACCGCCCCAGTCCGATGTGCGCGGTGGCGGGCTCGGTCGTGCGCGAGGCCATGCGCCTTCGGATCGCCGTGGCCTTCGCGGCGTTGGCCGTGTCCGTGATCCCGCTGCTCCCGCAGGCGATCGATCCCTCCACGCCGCTCCGCTACCAGGTGCAGACCTTCCTGTCACGCTCGCTCGACACGATGTACCTCGTGTGCGCGTTCCTGACCGTCTTCCTCGGCTGCGCGACGGTGGCGTTCGAGATCCGCGACCGCCAGGCGTGGACCACGCTCACCAAGCCCGTCTCGCGGCTCTCGTGGCTCGCTGGCAAGTGGCTCGGCATCGTGGCGCTCAACGCAGCGGTGCTGCTCACGTGCACCATCGCCATGTACGCGTTCCTCGCGCAGGTGCGATCGCGGCCGCCGCAGGATGTGTTCGACGCGATGGCGGTGGAGGAGGAGGTCCTCGTCGCGCGCGTGGGCGGGTTCCCCGAGTACGACCGCGTTCCCACCGAGCGGCTGCGCGAGGAGGTCGAGGCGCGCATCAAGGCCGATCCGAACATCCAGGCCGACCTGCGCGAAGGCACCCGCACCGAGCTGGAGGTGCGCAAGGCGCAGGCCAAGGCCATCCTCGAGGAGTACGGCAAGGCGCAGCGCACGGTGGCCCCCAACGAGGAGGCGGTCTACCGCTTCCCCGGCCTGTCGGCGCAGCGCAAGCAGGGCGGCACGCTCTCGCTCCGCTACAAGTTCTACTCGGGTGAGAGCGATCCGCACGCGATGTACCCGATCATCTTCCTGTTCGGCACGGGCGACCGCCAGCAGTGGACCGACCACAGCTTCATCGCCGCGCAGTGGAACATCGTGACGGTGCCCGCCGAGTCGATCGGCGACGACGGCGTGCTCGAGGTGCGCATCCAGAACCTGCAGTTCAACCGCAACGCCGGCGCTGGTGAGCCTCCGTTCCTGCCCGGGCGCTACGCGATCGCCTTCGACAAGGACGGACTCGAACTGCTCTACCGCGTGGGCGGCTTCGGCGACAATCTGCTGAGGGCGCAGCTGGTCAACATCTGCAAGCTCTCGTTCCTCGCGATGCTGGCCGTGGTGTGCGCCTCGGTGCTGAGTTTTCCCGTGGCCTGCCTGATCGTGTTCACCGTGCTCGCCGCCGGCTCGACGGGTTCGTTCCTCGCGACCAGCATCGACGAGTACTACTACCGCACCGACAGCGTGGGCGTGAAGGTGTTCGAGACGATCGTCAAGTCGATCGCGACCGCGACCGAGTTCACGCTGCGCTCCTTCAGCGAGGCGCAGGCGAATGGCCCGGTGGTCGAGGGGCGCTTCGTGTCATGGATCGATGTCGGCCGCACGTTCATCCTCATCGGCGTGGCGTGGAGCGGAGCGCTGCTCGCGCTCGGGCTCGCGGTGTTCCGCCGCAAGGAACTCGCCATCTACAGCGGGCAGGGAGGCTGACCGATGGGTGACCGCGCGATCCAGTTCGTGGCGCTTCTCGTGGCCGTGGCCGCGCTGGTGCTCGCAGGCTCCATCCAGCCCCGGCTGGTGGAGATGGCGAGCGAGCCGTATCTCGATGTGAGCGTGTCCAAGGCGGGCGCCACCGAGCGCACCGTCCGCCGCGTGCCCATCGCCGCCATCCGCTCCATCGACACCCGCCGCGGCATGACCGGCGGCGAGGAGGTCACCGTCGAGTTCCCCGGCCGCGCCGAGGGCTGGACGGGCCGGGTGGGCGACGAGATCCTCGTCTCGTTCGAGGGCGGCAAGGGCCGCGACTCGGTCGAGGGCATCCTCACGTCGCGCAAGGGCTACGGCCTCCGCTACACCGACGAGGCGCAGGAGGGCGCGCCGCCCATGGTCGTGCTCGGCACCGCGATCGGCGCACTGCGCGGCCTGCTCGTCGACTACCTGTGGATCAAGATCGGCATCCAGAAGGAGAAGGGCCTTCTGTACGAGGTGATGTCGGACGCCAACCTGATCACCTCGCTGCAGCCGCGCTTTCCCGACGTGTGGGCCTTCCACGGCCACAACATGGCCTACAACATCTCGGTCATGACCAACACGCCCGAGGAGCGCTGGGCGTGGGTCAACTCGGGCATCGCGCTCGTGCGCGACAAGGGCATCCGCTACAACCCCAACAGCCTGCTCCTGTGCAAGGAGCTCGCCCACTACTTCTCGCACAAGGTCGACGGCACCACCGACGACGCGCACCTGATCTACAAGCGGCAGCTGGCCATGGAGTGGCAGTTCCTGCTCGGCGTTCCGCCACCCGATGTGGAGCAGCGCAAGGCGTGGATCAAGGCGATCGCCGACGCCCCCGACTCGCTCGAGGGGCTGTACGCCAAGGTTCCCGGCGCGCGCGAGTTCATCGCCGACCTCGAGCAGCGCCTCGCGCCGCTGTCCGCGCGCTTCGCCTTCGCGCCCGACAAGCGCTTCCTCATGTCGCTCGGCCAGTGGATCGCGCTGCGGGAGTCGGCGTACGCGCAGCTGCTCGGCTTGCGCGCGGTGAGCGACGACACCGCCACGCTGTTCGGCGTGTTCGACGCGACCTTCGGCGACCCCGCGCGGCTTCCCATCGCGGTCAAGGTCGTCACGTTCCTGCGCAAGCGCGTGCTCATCGACTCGTACAACATGGACCCGGTGCTCATGGCCAAGTACACCGAGGAGACGGGTCCCCTCGACTGGCGCCATCCCGCGGCGCATGCGCTCTACTGGGCGCACCGCGGACGCGAGTTCGGCGAGCACCGCATCACCGACGACAACGACATCTACAAGGTGCTCAACAACGACCGCACCGAGATCCAGGCCATGCAGTCGCTGGCGCGCTCGGGGCTCATCCGCTACGACCCGTTCAGCCGCGACAACGTCACGCGGCTCAACGATCCGCGCTGGATCAGGGTGATCGACCGCTACTTCGAGATGCTGTACAGCAAGCACTACGACGTGCGCGGCGCCGGCGGCGACACCTTCACCAATTTCCACGAGAACTTCATGAAGCAGGCCGTGCGCGAGCTCTACCGCGGCGGCGACATCGCGGGGGCGCAGGAGATCCTCGACAAGCTCGACCGCCTGTACGGCCGCGGCTCCTTCAACGAGAACCTGCTGTACGCGCAGCCGCTGGATCAGTTCGTCAAGGAAGTCACCTACGGCGAGTACGACATGCAGCCCGAGGTCGCCCGCAGCGACGTGTATGCGGCGCTCGAGCGCGGCTTCCGCGAGGGGCTGCTGCTTGAGAACGAGCAGGTCATGAAGGAAGCGCTCGACTTCGCGCGCGACCTGACGCGCTATTTCCGCGAGTCGCGCTACAACGACTTCGTCAACCGCTTCGGCGAGGGGCGCATGAAGGACCTGCTCGGCGAGCTCGACCAGTCGGTGCCCGCGGTGTTCGCGCGGATCCTGCTCGACACGACGCAGCCGCTGCTGGACCGGCTCATCATCTTCCGCAAGGCGCCCGACGACATCCGTGCACTCGTGTACGACGACGTGCGGCCGGTGCTGGAGCAGGAGTTCCAGCGCAGCCAGCTCGCATCGTCGGCTCGACTCGACTTCAACACGCTCGCCCCCGAGCCCGCGGGCATCGCCGAGGTGCGCCGCGCCCGCGCCGAGGCCGCCAAGCGCAAGGCCGACGAGGAGTCGAACCGCTCGGACGCGGAGCGCAAGTGAGCGCGGCGCGCTAGATTGCGCGCATGCGCACCACCCACGCCTTCCCGCCTGCCATCATCGCCATCGGACGCAACTACGCCGACCACGCCGCCGAGATGGGCACCAAGACCGACGAGCGGCCGATGGTGTTCATGAAGAATCCCGCGAGCGTGTGCCGCAACGGCGACACCATCGTGATCCCGAGCGTGTGCCGCGAGGGCGGTCCGCAGACCGACTACGAGGGCGAGCTGGCGTTCGAGATCGCGCGCGACTGCCGCGATGTGCCCGAGGCCGAGGCGATGTCGGTGATCGCGGGCTACCGCGTGGCCAACGATGTCAGTGCGCGCTGGTGGCAGAAGACGGGCTCCGGTGGCCAGTTCTGCCGCGGCAAGAGCTTCGACACCTTCTGTCCGATGACCGATCTCGTGCCCGCCGGCGCCGTCGGCGACCCGCAGGATCTCGACATCGAGACGATCCTCAACGGTGTCACGGTGCAGAAGGCGAACACGCGGCTCATGGTGTTTCCGATCCGCCACCTCGTGGCCGAACTCTCGCGCGGCATGACGCTGCTCGCCGGCACGATCGTGCTCACGGGCACCCCCGCGGGCGTGGGTGCGGGACGCAACCCGCCGCTCTACCTCAAGGACGGCGACACCGTCGAGGTGAAGATCGCCAAGGTGGGTCACCTCGTGAACCGGGTACGCGAGGAGTAGGGGCCGGCGGATGGCGGTTCCGCAGGCGGGCGCCGCGTCTCAGCGGCGTGGCGGCACGGGGTCGTGCCCGCATCCACCCCACGGCTGGCAGCGCAGGAGCCGGCGCACGGTGAGCCGAGCACCGCTCCACGCTCCGTGGATGCGCAGCGCGTCGATCGCGTAGAACGAGCAGCTCGGCGTGAAGCGGCAGTGCCCGCCCATGATCGGGCCGAGCACGACCTGGTATCCGCGCACGCCGAGGATCAGCAGTCGGGCTGCTGCGCCGGGGCGTCGGTGGGGCGCGTGTGCTGTCGCTGGTGGCGTTTGGTCCATGTGGCGTGCAGATGCCGCACGGCGGCGGCGAGGATGGCGCGGTAGTCGGCGAGCGCAAGCGGCTCGTGGGGCCGCACCACGATCACGAAGTCGTACGGTGCCGGCGCCTCCTGCGGCAGCGCGTGCTGGTCGAGGCGAAACGACTCGCGGAGCAGGCGCTTGAGCCGGTTGCGCTGGGCAGCGGAGCCGACCTTGCGGCCGATCGAGATGCCCATGCGGTGCATCGGGCCGTCGTTCGGCCGCGCGTGCACGGCGATCTGCGGCCCGTCGACGCGCGCGCGCCCGTCGAGCACATGCTTGAAGCAGCCGCGGCCGGCCAAGCGCTGGGAGCGGCGGAAGGTGAGGCGCGGCGCAGCACTCACGACTCGCGCTCCATGCTGCGGCGCCATGCGCGCATCAGGCGACCGCGCGTGAGCACGCCCACGATGTCGCCCGACGCGCCCTTGACCGGCAGCGGGCCCCGCTCGAGCAGGTCGAGCGCCTGGTCGAGCGACAGGTCGCGGTCGACGGTGCGCACATTGCCGCGCGCGATGTCGCGCACCTGGAGCAGCGGCAGCGCCTCGCGGTTGACGAGCGCGATGCGCAGGTCGCGCGCGCCGACCATGCCCTCGAGGCGGCCCGCGTCGTCGAGCACGATGAAGTCCTCGTTGCCATCGGCCATGGCGATGAGCGAGTTGGCGGGTGCGGAGCCGCGCACCACCACGGCTTCCTTGAGCGCCACATCGCCGACGCGCATGCGCCGCAGCGCGGAAAGGTCGGTGGACGAGCCGAGCCGGACGCCCAGCGCCGCGAGCTCCGCGGTGTACACGCTGTGCCGCTCGAGCAGCCGGGCGACGATGGTGCCGAGCGCCGCCACCAGGATCACCGGCAGCAGGATGGTGGGCTCTCGCGAGAGTTCGTACACCAGCATCGCGCCCGCCAGCGGTGCGTGCGTGGTGCCTGCGACCACACCCGCCATGCCCGCGAGCGCGAGGCGCGTGGGACCGACCTCCGAGACGAACGGCAGGAACTCGCCCATGCTGCCGAATGCGCCGCCGACGAGTGCGCCCACGAGCA
>CAIOCH010000211.1 GCA_903856525.1 uncultured bacterium
CGCGGGGCGACTGCGCCATCGCCTGGCGGTGCCGCGCCCTCCACAACCATTCCCGCCGCGGAGCAACCAGCAGCAGCTGCGCCCGCTTCCACGCCCGCTTCCGCGCCCGCTTCCACGCCACCGTCGCAGATTCCCACATCGGAGCTCGGGCCGGTGCACCGTCTCACGGTCACCGACCTCGATGGCAAGCCGGTGTCGCTCGCGCAGTTCGCGGGGCGGCCCATGATCATCGAGATCTGGGCCACATGGTGCGGTCCCTGCCTGGCCAACCGGCGCACGGTGCATGCCCTGCGTCCGTCGATGCCCGAGCGCGTGGTGGTGGTTGGCCTCAGCATCGACGCTGATTCGCCGCGAGCCACGGGGGCCGAGCTCGTGAAGGGCTACCTCCGCTCCAATCCCGCCAACGACTTCGAGGGCATGGCATCGGCTGAGTTCATGGAGTTCGTGCGGCGGATCAATCCGTCGAACTCCATTCCCAAGACCATGTACGTGGACAGCAAGGGACGCGTGGCCGACCTCTCGGAGGGCACGCAGAGCGCCAAGTGGCTGGCCGCGATGGCCAAGAACCTGAAGTGACGCACCTCGTTCCCAGTTCCCCGCGCGAAGGTCCCGCGTGAAGACGCTTCTCCACGACATCTGCTACGCGCTGTTCGCGCTCGTCGCCCTACCCGTGTGGCTACCGCGCATGGTCCTCGCGGGAAAGGCCCGCACCGACTGGCCGGCGCGTCTCGGTCGCGGTGCGGATCACCCCCGAGGCGATCGCCCGCGCATCCTCATCCACGCGGTCTCGGTGGGTGAGGTCAACGCCATCCGCGGACTGGTCGAGCGCCTTGCCAACGACCGCATGCGGCCTGAGATCGTGGTCAGCGTGACCACCGACACGGGCATCGCCCGCGCCCGCGCGCTCTTCGGCGACGCGCACACCGTGGTGCGCACCCCGTTCGACTTCGGGTTCGCCGTGCGGCGATGGGTCGACCGCACCCGACCGGACCTGCTGGTTCTGGTGGAACTCGAGCTTTGGCCCAACATGACGCGCATCGCTCGCCAGCGCGGTGTTCCCGTGGTGGTGGTCAACGGCCGTCTGAGCGAGCGGAGCATTGGCCGCTACCGGCGCGTGCGGGCGCTCGTGCGTGGCATGTTCGCCCGTGCCGATCTGGTCATCGCGCAGAACAAGGCATACGCCGAGCGCTTCGCCGAGCTCGGCGCCGCCGAGGTGCTTGTGAGCGGCAACATGAAGTGGGACTCCATCGCCATTCGCGAGACGGTTCCCGGCGTGGAGAAGCTCGCGGAGGAGTTGGGTATTCCCCGGGGCTCGCCCGTCATCGTCGCGGGAAGCACGGAGCCCGGCGAGGAGATCCTGCTGCGCGATGCCTTGCCCGATGGCGTGCGCCTGGTCATCGCCCCGCGCAAGCCCGAGTGGTGGGACGGCGTCGCCGCCAATCTGCCCGGCTGCGTGCGGCGGTCGCGCCGGGAGCGCGGTGGAGTCGAGACGCGGTACTACCTGCTCGACACCATCGGTGAGTTGAGCATGGCCTACGCACTGGCGGATGTGGTGGTGATGGGGCGCAGCTTCGGCAGGCTCTACGGAAGCGATCCGATCGAGCCCGCAAGTCTCGGCCGCCCCGTGGTGATTGGTCCGCGGGTGGCGGATTTCCGTGACGTGGTTGCGGCATTCGTGGAAGGCGGCGGCATCCGTCAGGTGCAGGCGGCAGAGCTTCGTGCGACGCTGTCGGACCTCATGGCCAGCGGAGACGCCCGCGCCGAGGTGGCGCGTCGGGCCCGTGCCGTCATCCGTGCCGAGCAGGGCGGCACCGCGCGGACGGCTGAGGTGCTCCTCGCGATGCTCTCGTCGCGGGGATAGGGGCGGGAGCGGGGTGGGGAGCTGCGGTTATGGGCGCGATGCAGTGGAAATGTCATCCCCGAGTCGCATTTCGCCACAGCACGGCCGTTCACTTGCTGATGGAAGTCCCGGGCCTGGTTGATCGCTCACTTCGACCTCGGAGGTCTTCGGACATGGTCTGGCGCTCCACTCGACTGCACACAACGTGTTCCCCGCGTTCGATCGCGTGCTCCATGCGATTCGTCTCGGCGGCCGTTGCCGCATGCATCACGATGCCGGCAGGGGTGCGAACCACCTCTCATCTCGCGTTGCTCGTAGGCTTCGTCGCGCTGTGTCCGGCCATCGCGCGCGCCGAGGATGGCCAGCCCGGAATCCCCGCAGCACGTACTCCCGATCCCGTGCGCGAGGCGGAGCAGAACGCCGCGGGACCGCGCGGGGAAGCCGATGCCCTGCGCATCGACCTCGCCAAGGTCGATCGCGCACTGTTCCGAATCGAGGCGGGGGGCGCGATGGGTTCGGGGTTCCTCTACCGAACGGCCGGCTACGTCGTCACCAACCGCCATGTGGTCGACGACGTCGCCGTGGGTGCCACGCTGAACCTTCGTCCCGTTCGAACCGGCGCCGACGGCGCGGTGACCGTGGGCGATCCGATCCCGGGCACGCTCCGGTTCAAGCACACCGAACTCGATGTGGCGGTCGTTCAGATCGCCGAGCGATCGGGTGACGTGCGCCTCGCTCCCGCGGCCTCGGTGACGTCATCCCACGCGCCGCGTGGTCTCGAACTCTGGGCACACGGATTCCCCGACGTCGGATCGCCGACCATCTCCCGCGGGATGCTCTCGGCGCACTACCAGGACCCCATCACGGGGGAGATCCTCTATCTCACCGACACCGCACTCGCGCCTGGATCCTCCGGTGGCCCTGTGACCGACGCCGCTGGCGGGGTGGTGGGTATCGCGACCGCGGTCCACATCGTCGAGGGCGGAGCCGGCACCAGCTGGGGCTACGTGCTGCCCATCCGCTCGGTGGACAAGGCGCTTTCGTGCGCGTCGGGGTTCGACGCGCTTCCCAAGCCGTTCGATGTGGCCGCGCGCTGCTCCGAGATACGCCTCGCGGCCTCCTCGCTCAAGGCGATGCAGGGGTACGCGGAAGCCGTCAAGGAGGCGACCGCGCGCTGCGCGAGTCCGCGCGAACTGGCCGATGCGCTGCTGCTGCTCGATACCGCGCTGGCGGCGGGACGCGGGCCGCTCGCGCGGGAGGAGTACGGAGAGTTCATCCGACACCTCATCGCGACCTCCTCGGCCATCGACGCCCGCTTCTTCGAGTTCGATCTGCTCGGCGAGACGGAGAACGCACTGGACGATCGGCGGCGGTACACCGCTGGCTCCAAGCTCGCGACCGACGCGGACGTCTACTTCGGCAGGGTGCTCGGCGACATCGGGGCAGAGGAGGGGCTCGTCAAGTTCGGGCACTTCGTCGGCGAGTACGCGACCGCCCTCATGCGGCTCATGGAGTCCGCGGAGCAGGCCTGCGCGGAGATCAAGGCGGCCTGGGACGCCCTCGAGGACGAACGGCCTGCCAAGCGGTCGGATGTCCGTCGGTACGCCAAGGCCCTGAGCGTCATGACACAGGCACTGAACGCATCGAAGAACCTCGATCCAGGCCAGATCAACGCAGACGATCCCGAACTGCCGCTGCAGCTGCGCCAGTCCCTGCGGCTTTCGAAGGCGACCCTGCAGAACCTGCTCGATCGCTGGAGCGAGATCCCCGAGCAGTGCCGCACGCTGGTCGAGGAGCTGAACGAGGACCTGAACGAGGACCTGAACGAGGATCTTGAATCGGACGCGGCGAACGCGGGCGCAGTCGCGGCCGACATCGGCGCCGATATCGACTTCGACGCCTTCCTGGGCAACTGGACCGACGCGGGATGGACGCGGTGGGGGGGAGTCCAGCGGGCGACGGCAACCGGCAGCGGACACGGCTACACCATCGACTTCGACGAGGCGCCGGCCCTGGTCTACATGGTTGTGCACGCGCGCGGTTCGCGGGGATTCAAGCTCCGCGTGCTCGACCGGTTCGAACGCGAGCTCGACCTGCTCGACGATCGGTCCGACGCGGGAGCGTTCGGCGCGGCCGCCGTCGAGGCACCACGCGACGGCAAGCTGGAGTTCACATTCGATTCGAAGAACCTCAAGGACTTCCCGTTCGAGTTCGCCGTGCTCTACCGACCCACCTATCTCCCCCGGTTGCGGGAGCAGGTCGCGGAACTCGGGCGGTATCCCGAGGAGATCGGCCCCCGCACGTTCTTCGTCGGGCCGCGTGAGAAGTGCGCCTTCGCATTCACGGCGGACGACTGGGAGGCGTTCCTCCTGATCGCGAGCGACAGCAAGGGAAGGGACATCGATCTGCGCATCCTCGATCCCGAGGGCGACGTGGTGGCCAGCGACGAGGAGGCGGACGGGCTCCCGATCGGCGAGGTGGAGCGCGCGGTGCGCGGCTCGTACACCTTGGAGATCATCAACGCGACCGACCGGTTCGCGAGCGTCGATACGCTGCTCGTCGCGCGCAAGCGGCGGAAGTAGGCAGTGGGCGCCGCCGTGGGTACGCTGTGCGCTCCATGGCCACCAACGCAGAAGTCGCGGCAGCGTTCGAGGAACTTGCGGTCCTCTCCGAGATCCTCGGTGCGAATGTCTTCAAGGTGAACGCCTTCCGCAAGGCGGCCCGCGCGGTGGAGTCGCTGGCGCAGACCGCCGTGGACATGGAGGTCGCCGCACTCAGGGAGATCGACGGCCTCGGTGCGTCGACCGCGGCCAAGGTGCACGAGTTCGGCGTCGGCGGCACGATGGCCGAGCTCGAGGAGCTGCGGGCGCAGGTTCCGGCCGGACTCAAGGAGGTGCTGGCCATCCAGGGAATCGGCCCCAAGACGGCCCGCACGCTGTGGACCGAACTCGGCGTGGTGGATCTGGCGACGCTCAAGTCGGCCATCGACGCGGGCAAGGTGGCGTCGCTGCCGCGCATGGGCGCCAAGACGGTGCAGAACATGAAGGAGGCGATCGCGTTTGCCGAGACGGCGCGCGGCCGCATCCGCATCGGCGAGGCGATGCCCCTGGCCGATGCGCTGGCAACCGAGCTCGGGGCGCTGCCGTCCGTCGGGCGGATCGCCTACGCGGGAAGCCTGCGCCGCGGCCGCGAGACGATCGGTGACCTCGACATTCTGGCCGCATCAGGCGATCCCGCGCGGCTCATGGAGGCCTTCGTGACGCGCGCCGATGTCGCCCGAGTACTCGGTCACGGCGAGACCAAGTCGAGCGTGCTCACCAGGTCGGGCGTGCAGATCGACCTCAGGGTCGTGCCGCTCGACCGCTTTGGCGCCGCACTCATGTACTTCACGGGCAGCAAGGAGCACAACATCGCGCTGCGCGAGCGTGCGATCGCGCAGGGCATGCGGCTCAACGAGTACGGTCTGTTCCGCGAGGATGGAAAGGGGGAGATACCCGACGGCGCCGCCCCCGTCGCCGCCGCGAGCGAAGAGGATGTGTACGCCGCACTCGGGCTCGACTGGATCCCGCCCACCATGCGCGAGGATCGCGGCGAGGTCGCTGCGTTCGCGCGCGGCGCCATCCATCCCGTGCCGATCGAGGTCCGCGACATCCGTGCCGAGCTCCATTGCCACACCACCGCGTCGGACGGCTCGATGTCGATCGACGAGATCATCGGTCGGGCCCGCGACCGCGGCTTCCACACCATCGCCATCACCGACCACTCCAAGTCGCAGTTCCAGGCGAACGGTCTCGACGAAGCGAGGCTGCGGACACACATCCGCGAGATCCACGCGGCACGCGACCGCTTTCCCGGCATGCAGATCTGGGCGGGCAGCGAGGTCGACATCCTCTCCGATGGTTCGCTCGACTACCCCGACGACCTGCTCGCGGAGCTCGACTGGGTGGTGGCGAGTCCCCACGCCGCGCTCAAGCAGGAACCCAAGGCGGCGACCGAGCGGTTGCTGCGGGCGATCCGGCATCCACTGGTGCACGTGATCGGGCACCCCACGGGTCGCATCGTCAACGGCCGTCCTGGGCTCGAGCCCGCGATGAACGAGTTGTACGCCGCGGCCAAGGAGCACGGCACGGCGCTCGAGATCAACAGCCACCACATGCGCCTCGATCTGCGCGACACGCATGTGCGCGCCGCGGTCGAGGCCGGGTGCCTGCTGGCCATCGACTGCGATGTGCACGGCGCGGCCGACTTCGACGAGATCCGCTACGGCGTGCTCACCGCCCAGCGCGGCTGGCTGACCGCGGCGCAGTGCCTCAACTGCATGGATCCCGGGGCGCTCGAGGCCTGGCGGCGCAGGAAGCGTTGACCGCGGTCGCCGTGTGCGCCCAACTGTCCGCAGCGCGGCGGCGGCCCTCGCTCAACCCACATCGCCGAGACCAAGTGCCTCTCCGTAGGTCCCGAGCACCTTCCGCCGCAGCAGATGCTCTCCGTCCTGGGCGAGCAGGGGGCTGCGCGCGATCCAATCGGTCGCATCGCGCCGCGCGCGCTCGAGGAGACCGAGGTCCTTGGTGAGATCAGCGACCTTGAACGGCGGAAGCCCGCTCTGCTTCGAGCCGAACAGCTCGCCTGGGCCTCGGATCGCGAGGTCGAGCTCGCTCACGCGGAAGCCGTCGTCGGTCGAGCGGATGGCCTCGATGCGGGCGCGTCCCTCGTCGGTGGTGGGGTCGGCGATGAGCACGCACACGCCGCCCTTGGGGCCTCGCCCGACGCGCCCGCGCAGCTGGTGCAGCTGGGCGAGGCCAAAGCGATCCGCGTGCTCGATCACCATCACCGTGGCGTTCGGGACATCGACGCCGACCTCGATCACCACCGTTGCGACCAGCGCATCGATCTCGCCCGCGCGGAAGCGGTCCATGACGGCGTCGCGGTCCTCGGGCTTCATGCGCCCGTGCATGCCCGCCAGCCGCGCGCCGCGGAGTACACCTTGCTCGAGCCTCGCCAGGTGCCCCGCGACATCCTTCAAGCCGAAATCGCTCTCCTCGACGGCAGGCACCACGATGAACGCCTGCTCGCCGCGATCGATGCGGTCCTTGACGAATCGGTACGCGTCGTCGGCGCGCGACTCGGTGAGCACGCGGGTGTGCACCGGCGCACGGTCCTTGGGACGGTGGCGGATGGTGCTCACATCGAGATCGCCGTAGACGGTGAGCGACAGCGTGCGCGGGATCGGCGTCGCCGTCATCACGAGCATGTGCGGCGTCTGCCCCGCGGGAGCCTTGCCGCGAAGCTCCGCACGCTGCGCCACGCCAAAGCGGTGCTGCTCATCCACCACGGCGATCGCGAGGGCGTGGAAGCGCACATCGCCCGTGAGCAGCGCGTGCGTGCCCACCACGATGTCGATCTGCCCGAGGGCCACGAGGTCGCGCACCAGCGCCCGTTCGCCCGCGGGCAGGCTGCCGGTGAGCAGGCCGACCCGCACGGTCGTCCCCGCGAGGAACCGCGAGATCGACGCGTAGTGCTGCTCGGCGAGCAGTTCGGTCGGCGCCATCATCGCCGCCTGGTGCCGGTTGGTCACCGCGGCCAGCATCGAGGCGAGCGCGACCGCGGTCTTGCCCGCGCCGACATCGCCCTGCAGCAGGCGGTTCATCGGACGCGTCTCGGCGAGGTCCCCCGCGATCTCGCGGAACGTCGCCAGCTGGTCGGGCGTGAACTCGTAGGGGAACCGCGACAGGATCTCGCGCTCGCCCGCCACCGGGATCGGCAGCGCCGGCGCGCCCTGCGCCGATCGCATGCGGCGCTTGATCGCCACCGCGAGCTGCAGCGTGAGCAGTTCGTCGTAGGCGAGCCGCGTGCGCGCGGCGCCGAACGCGCCCTCGTCCTC
>CAIOCH010000212.1 GCA_903856525.1 uncultured bacterium
CGTCATGCGCGCATCGTGCGACTTCACGCCGCGCATCTTCATGCACATGTGCTCGCCCTCGACCATCACCACGACGCCGGCGGCATCGAGGTGCTCGACCAGCGCGTCGGCGATCTGGTCGGTGAGCCGCTCCTGGAGCTGCGGACGGCGGGCGAAGACTTCGACGGTGCGCGCGAGCTTGGACAGCCCCACGACTCGGCCGTGCTTGGGCAGGTAGGCCACATGCGCCTGGCCGTGGAAGGGCAGGAGGTGGTGCTCGCACACCGAGAAGAAGTTGATGTTGGTGACGGTGATCAGCTCACCAGACGCCTGCTCGAAGGTGCGCGCGAGGTGATCGCCCACATCCTCGGACAGGCCGCGGAACATCTCCGCGTACGCCGTGGCCACGCGCTTGGGCGTGTCGAGCAGGCCGTCGCGGTCGGGATCCTCGCCCACGGCGATCAGGAACTCGCGAACGGCACGCGCGATCCGGGCGTGGTCGACCGAGCCGCGATGACTCGGCTCGGGCGACCCGTGATGACTCGAGCCGTGGCTGGAGACCGAACCGTCGCGATGACCACAGCAGTGGTCGTCCTGCAGTGGGTGATCCTGCACGAGGTGGAGGCTGGACTGCGGGGCGATCATGGCCCAGCGCATATCGCGGCATGGATCGCCGCAGATTCACCCCTTGCTGCGAAGGCAACATCTTCATCCGACTGCCGACGATGAGCTACGGCCTCAAGTATTGATATGACAGATACTTCCGTCACTCAAACTTGCCGTCGGCGGCTTCCTCCAGCTTGCGGTTGTACTCCGCAATGTCCTCGTCCACCAGCCGCTCGGCAGCCTCCTTGGCCTTTCCGAGTGCCGACTTGGCCCGCGGCTTGCCGTCGTTCTCGGCCGTGTTCTCGGGCGGATCCTCGCGATACCCACCGCCACGAGGCTCGTCGATCGGCTCCTGCTCACAGGCAGGCAGGCCCGAAACGGCCCCGGCGACCAGACCAGTGACGAGGCATGACCGAAGCGTACGGAAGGCACCACCCGCAGCAGGTCCTCGGAACACCACGCTAAGCATGTCAAATCCGCGCGCCATGGAATGACCTCCGTCGAAGGGACTTCTGACGACCGCCGCGCGATTCACCCAGGCTGCGGGCGGAGTACCGCGGCCAGATGCTAGCATCCCGCCCTCACTTTGGAGCACACATGAACACCAAGACCGTTCTCGCCGCCCTCTGCGGCCTCGCACTCACCATGACCGCAGAAGCCCAGACCGACTACACCACCGTGCCCGCCGACCCGACCGAGGTCGAGCAGACGCTCTCCGCGAGCAAGATGTCGCTTGGCCAGGCGATCAGCGCCGCCGAGAAGGCCGCTGGTGGCACCGCCGTCGACGCGCGCGCCGTCCTCGAGGGCGCCCTGCGCTACGAGGTCACCGTTGCCTCGAACGGCATCGGACGCAAGGTCATCGTCAACGCCACGACCGGCGAGGTGAGCGCGCCCATGCTCACCATGCAGTCGGCCATGGACATCGCCAACAAGAAGCACCAGGGCTCCGTGCGCTCCGCCACCTTCGACTTCACCGCCGAGCCGCCGGTGGCCAAGGTCATGGTCTACTCGGGTGGCAAGGCGTTCGAGGTCGTGATCAACGCCGTCGACGCCTCCGTGG
Source organism: uncultured bacterium (assembly GCA_903856525.1). GTDB lineage: Bacteria > Planctomycetota > Phycisphaerae > Phycisphaerales > SM1A02 > QWPT01. Next base: position 1,646 of record CAIOCH010000212.1, read on the forward strand.
TCAGCGACACCGAGAAGCCGCGCTTCCCCGGCGCGCCCTTCACCGGCGAGCTCACCGAGACGGCGACCAAGCTCAAGTACATCGACCTCGTCGAGGGCGCCGGCGCGATGCCGAGCGGCCCGGGCGCCACGGTCAAGGTCCACTACACGGGCTGGCTCACCGACGGCACCAAGTTCGACTCGAGCGTGGATCGCGGCCAGCCGGCTGAGTTCCCGCTTGGAGGCGTGATTCCGGGCTGGACCGAGGGCGTGGGCAGCATGAAGATCGGCGGCAAGCGCAAGCTCGTCATCCCCTTCGACCTCGCCTACGGCGAGCGCGGCCGCGGCCCGATCCCGCCCAAGGCCACGCTGATCTTCGATGTCGAGCTGCTCGAGATCAAGGAAGCAGGCGCAGCCCCCGCCGCACCGGTGGCTCCCCCGACGCCGAAGCCCGCGGGCAAGTGATCCCCATCACGCCCTCGCATGAACAGAAACGGGCGGGCCGCAAGGCCCGCCCGTTGTCGTTTTCAACTCCGGTGTGGTGATCTCGGCGACTGCCGGAACCGTGTCCGATGGGGTGCACCGCACACGACGCCGCGCCATCACCGCGACTGCATGGTCGCAGCACCCGTGTACCGCGCCTCGATCGCCAGCACCTTGGCCAGCCGCTTCTCGTGGCGCGCCTCGTGCGTGTACTCGGCGGCGAGGTACGCGCGCACCATCTCGCTTGCGACCGCGGGGCCGACCGTGCGGCCACCGAGCACGAGGATGTTCATCGCGTCGTGCTCCACGCCCTGGTGCGCCGAGTAGGTGTCGCTGCAGTTGCCCGCGCGCACGCCGGGGATCTTGTTCGCGGCCACGCTCGCGCCGATCCCGGATCCGCAGAAGAGCACGCCGCGCTCGACCTCGCCCTTCACGACGGAAAGCCCGAGCTTCTCGGCGAAATCGGGGTAGTCGACGCTGTCGGCGGAGTAGGTGCCGAGATCGACCACCGCGTGGCCCGCGGCCTCGATCTCCTTCTTCATCGCTTCCTTGAGCGTGAATCCCGCGTGATCGCTGGCGACGCCGACCTTCACTGCGCACCTCCCGCTGTGGCGGGCGCAGCCACGCCACGCACGCGGGCGAGACTCGTGCGCGCAGCCTCGGCCACGCGCTCGGGCGTGAAGCCGAAGTGCTTCGCAACATCCTTCGCAGGCGCGCTGGCGCCAAAGCTCGTCATGCCCACGCACTCGCCGTCGAGTCCCGCGTAGCGCTCCCAGCCCCAGGTGGCCGACGCCTCGCAGGTCACGCGCGCGCGCACCGCCGACGGCAGGACGCTGTTGCGGTATCCCTCGTCCTGCCTGTCGAAGAGCGCTGTGCACGGCATCGAGACGACGCGTGCGCGAACGCCGTCCTTCGCGAGGATCTCCTGTGCGCCGAGGCAGAGATGGACCTCGCTGCCCGATCCGATGAGGATCACATCGGGCGCGCCGCCCTCGCAGTCGCTCACGGTGTACGCGCCGCGGGCACAGCCATCGGCAGACGCGCACTTCGAGCGATCAAGCGTCGGCAGGTTCTGCCGCGTGAGCGCCATCACGCTCGGGTGATGCGTCGCGTTCATCACGTTGCGCCAACACGCGATCACCTCGTTGGCGTCGCACGGGCGGTAGACGAACATGCCCGGAACCGAGCGCAGGCCGACGAGCTGCTCGATCGGCTGGTGTGTCGGGCCGTCCTCGCCCACATAGATCGAGTCGTGCGTGAAGATGTGGGTGACGGGCAGCTCCATGATCGAGCCGAGGCGGATGCCGCCACGCGCGTAATCACTGAAGATGAGAAACCCGGCGCCGTACGGCCGCAGACCGCTGAGCGCGAGGCCGTTGCACACCGCGGCCATCGCGTGCTCGCGGATGCCGAAGTGCAGGTTCCGGCCGCCGAACGCGCCCTTCTGGAAGCTGCCCGCACCGTCGAAGGTGAGCAGCGTCTTCGTGCTCGGCGCGAGGTCGGCCGAGCCGCCGATCATCCACGGCACGTTCTTCGCGATCTGGTTGAGCACCTGTCCCGAGGTGTTGCGGGTCGCGTTGCCCTTCGCATCGGCGGGGAACGCCTTGAGGTCCTTGTCCCAGCCCTCGGGCAGGCCGCGCGCGAGCATCGTGCGCACTTCCTCGGCGAGCCACGGATACGCCTTCGCGTACGCCTCGAAGCGCGCGCTCCACTCCGCGCTCGCCGCGGCGCCGCGCGCGCCGACCTTCTCGGCAAAACGCTCGCGCACGCCATCGGGCACGAGGAACTTCGCGTCCTCAGGCCAGCCGTAGCCGCGCTTCGTCGCCTTGATCTCGTCCTCGCCCAGCGGCTCGCCGTGCGCGCTCGCGGTGTCCTGCTTCTTGGGCGATCCGTAGCCGATGTGGCTGTCGACGATGATCATCGTCGGCCGATCGGTCGAGCGCTTCGCGGTCTCGTACGCGCGCACGAGCTGCTTGAGGTCGTTCGCATCGCCCACGCGGATGACATTCCAGCCGTAGCCGCTGAAGCGCGCGGCGACATCATCCGAGTACGCGAGGCTGGTCTTGCCTTCGATCGTGATCTGGTTGTTGTCGTAGATCCAGCACAGGTTCGAGAGACCGAGATGCCCAGCGAGCGAGGCAGCCTCGGCGGAGATGCCCTCCATCAGGCAGCCGTCGCCGCAGATCGCCCACGCGCGGAAGTCGAACAGCGGATAGCCCGGGCGGTTGTAGCGCGCCGCGAGCCACTGCGATGCGATCGCCATGCCCACGCTGGTCGCGAGTCCCTGCCCGAGTGGCCCCGTCGTCGTCTCGACGCCCGTGGTCATGTGCGACTCGGGGTGTCCAGGCGTGAGCGATCCGAGCTGGCGGAAGCGCTTGAGCTCGTCGACGGTGAGCGACGGCGCACCGGTGATGTGACCGTGATGGTCGACCTGCTGCACGCCCGCGAGGTGGATGAGCGAGTAGAGCAGCATCGACGAGTGCCCGTTCGACAGCACGAAGCGGTCGCGGTTCGCCCAGTGCGGATTCGCGGGGTCGTAGCGCAGCACATCCTGCCACAGCGCGTACGCGACGGGCGCGAGCGCCATCGGCGTGCCGGGGTGGCCCGAGTCGGCCGCCTGCACGGCGTCCATCGACAGCGTGCGGATCGTGTTGATGGCGAGGTTGTCGATGTCGGGAGTCCCGACGGGCGTGCCGGCGTGCTGCAGCGGAAATGCGGTCATCGTGGTGCTCATCGAGGTGCTCATCGAGTTGCTCATCGCGGAGTGCTCCTGCGCGGATCGAGGTGGGTCGGATGGTACGGCGGGGAGAGCCACCGTGTGGTGCAGGTCGGGCGCATGCGTGTGCCGTGCGCGGCGAAGCCCCCCGACGCAAACACGTGCGGCCGTGATTCCGCTCAGTGCGTCCAGCCGGACAGCACCTCGAGCACATCCCGGGCATCGATCACGCCGTCGCCATCGATGTCGGCCGCCCGCACCGAACGCTGCGCGCGATCCATGCCGCCCCATGCAGCCATGATTGCGGAGAGATCGCCCGCGCCCACCGTCCCGTCGCCATCGACATCGGCCCGCGCTGGCGCCGCGATCGCCACCCGACTGTCGAGCGCAACGCCATCCCGCACCGTGGTCTGCCCGCTTGGCCACAGGACGCGCACGCGGGCCGAACCCCCTCGCTTGCTCCCATCGGGGGGCGAATTCCCCACCCCGAATCCCAAGTGGACTACCGGCTCCGAACTCGACTGGTAGCCACTACCCGAGTGCACCCAGCGCCGCATGACTTCGACCGCGTCGCCATCCAAGGCCTCGCACTCGACCACCGCGCCGATGCCATGCGGCGCGCATCGGGAGCCCGAACCGCCACCGAGCTCCAGCTGCAGCCACCGCCCGACGCGCGGCGTGTCGTTGCGGAAGAGCTTGAGTGGCCCGCTGTGCACCAGCGCCAGGAGATCGAGATCGCCGTCGCGGTCGAAGTCGATGTCAACTCATGCGGCGCCTGTCGCCGTCAAAATCCGCACAGGCCACGCCGTTTCCAGCATTCGCCGCCGCGACTCCTCGCGCCGCAGCCTCGTTCGCGAAGATGCCGTTCCCCTGGTTCATGAACAACCGATCGGTGCCCACGCCGCCGCGCGGCACGAAGATGTCGGGCCATCCATCGCCGTTGAAGTCCGCGACGCCCAGCCCTCCCATGGTCCACTCGAGAAGGCCGGGCACCGCGAGCGCGTTCGGGTTGTGGGAGAAGCTCGCCAGACCGCTTGGCGCCGACACATCGGTGAAGACGAAGGCGGACTGAGCATGGGCAGGCGGCATCGCGCATGCGGACACGGCACCCGCCGCGATCCGCATCGCCATCCTGGGCAACCGAGGGTCCACTCCGTGCGCCACGCGGAAAACCTATCGCCGCTTCAGCGGCTGTCGAGGCCATTCCGCTCGGTTTCCGCGCCTTCTGGCCGATCCAGGCGCACGGCGCCCCCCCGCGCAACCTCGAGGTCATCGAAGATCGCCCGCTGCGGCGGGGTGTCGAGATCCTCGAACTGGTCGTCGCGCGCCGCCCAGACGAACGCTGCGAGTGCCCCACCGCCAACGAGAAGCGCCACCGGTAGCGCCACGAACACGAGCTCCATCAGGCACGCTCCCTTCCAGCGTCGGGCAGGTCGAACGACGGCATGCGCAGCGCGATCACGAGCACCGTGAGCCCGCTCAGCGGCATGAGCACCGCCGCCACCAGGGGATTCACCAGACCTGCGAACGCAAGCACGCCGCCCGCCGCGTTGTACAGCACGCTCACCGCGAGATTCACGCGGATCGTGCGCATGGTGCTGCGCGAGCCCACGAGGAACCGCTCGAGCGGCCGGAGTCCACGCGCGGCGAGGCACACGTCCGCCACATGGTGCGACGCCTGCGCACCATTGCGCACCGCGACACCGACGTCGGCTGCGGCAAGCGCCGCGAGATCGTTCACGCCGTCACCCACCATGACCACGGGCCGTGCCAGGTCGGCGCGCTTCACGAACTCCAGCTTCTCCTCGGGAGAGAGGCCGCCGTGCGCATCACGACCGTCGATGCCGAGCGCCTTGGCCACACCCGACGCAACCACCGGGTCGTCGCCGGACGCGAGCACCACCCGCCAGCCCGCGCGCCGCAGTCGGACGACCGTGCCTCGGGCATCGGCACGGATCGGATCGCCGATCGCCACCGCCGCCTCCACGCGCCCATCGACCGCGACGAACACAGGCGCATGGCCCGCCGCCGCGCAATCCGCGGCGAACGCGTGGATCTGCTCGCCCACGAGCGCCGACCGCTCGCGCATGAAGCGCATGCTGCCCACGCGCACGAGCTTGCGCTGCACACGGCCCTCGATGCCGAGACCAGGGATCTCGCGCACATCGCCGACCTCGAGCCCAGCATGCGTGGGCCTTCCGACGGATCCCGACTCGCCGAACGCATCGATGAATGCCCGCGCCACCGGATGCGCGCTGTGCGCCTCGACTGCTGCGGCGGCGTCCAACGCCGCATCCGAGCCCACCCATCGGATCGCCCGCGTGCGCCCCTCGGTCACCGTGCCCGTCTTGTCGAGCACGAGGGTGCCGGGACGCGACGCCCGCTCCAGCACATCGCCACCCTTGATGAGCACGCCGCGCCGTGCACCCTTTCCGATCCCGGCCACCACCGCGAGCGGTGTCGCCAGTCCCAGCGCGCACGGACAGGTGACCACCAGCAGCGCCACCGCCCGCCCCATCGACTCCTCGAGGCCAAGCCGCGGCAACCACCAGGCGATGGTCGCCACCGCCGACACCACGATGGTTGGCAGGAAGTACGCCGACACGCGATCCGCCAGCTCCACGATGGGCGCGCGCCGCTCACCGGCCTCGCGCACGAGCGCGAGCAGCCGCGCTGCCCGCGTCTCGCTTCCGGCAACCGCCACTTCGAGCCGGATCGGCTGCTCCAGCACGCGTGAGCCTGCATACACGGGTCCACCGCGCTCCACACGCACAGGCTGGGACTCGCCCGTCAGGTGCGACAAGTCGAGATGCGCCGATTCCGCCAGCAGCCGACCATCCGCCGGACTCGCTTCACCTGCAGGGATCTCCACCACATCCCCGGGCACCAGCGCGTCCATCGCCACCTCCACCACACGCTCGCGCGAGCCGTTTCCCGGATCCGTGCGAACGACCTTGCGCGCCACCGGCGGCACGATCGCGAGCAGCAGCTCCACCTGCTCCCGCGCCCGCCGCTGTCGGCCGTACTGCACGTAGCGCCCCACGAGCAGCAGGAACACAAGCATCGCCGCGCTTTCGCAGTAGATCGAGCCAACTCCCTGCACCGTGGCCACCACGCCCGCCAGCACCGCGGCCACGAGTCCGAAGGCCACGGGCACATCCATGTGCGGCGTGCGCGCGCGGAGCGCCGCCACTGCATTGGTGAGGAAGATCCGTCCCGGCCACGCCACCGCCAGCACCGCGAGCACCACCGAGCACCACTGGAAGAACATCCGGAACCCGAACTCCATCTCGGCGAGGATCCCGCCATAGAGCGCAAACGCGACCGCCATGGCGTTGCTCGCAATCGCCCCGGCCACGCCCATGCGCACGATCCACGCACGATTGGCCGCACGCTCGCGCGCCACGGCATCCGGGTCGCCGAACGAGTGCAGCTGGTACCCGAGCGCATCGAACCGCCGCGCGATGGCCGACAACGCGATGGCGCGGTCATCCCACGCGATGCGCGCGATGCCGCGCACGCTGTCCACGCGCACCTCGACCACACCCCGCACGATGCGCGGCATGGCCTCGAGCAGCCAGATGCACGCGCCACAGCGCAGGCCGTCGATCCGCAGCTCCACGCGGCGCACCCCCGACTGGTCCGCGCGGGTGTGCGTCTCGCTAAACCGCGGGTCGTCGAGATGCTCGAATCCCCGACCCGTGACCAGGGCGGGCTCGGCACCCGCGGCCTCGCGCCGCTGCTCGCGGTCGCGCAACTCGTAGTACTTCTCCAGGCCGCACTCGTGCAGCGCCCCATACACCGCGCGGCAACCGCCGCAGCAGAACTGCAGCGGCTCATCGGCCCGACGCTCCATCTGCGGCACAGGCAGACCGCAGTGCGCGCAGGCGCATCCGGCGTGGCTCGCGGATCCGACGACGGGCTCCACGCCACTCATCGATCGGTCCTCCCCGCACCACCGATTGGGTCCGACGCCACCTGCACCCCGCGCGGCGACTGCACCCCGCGCGGCGAATGCACCTCGCGGCAACACGGCGGGAGTTCGTCCTTCTCCTGCGCGGCGCGCGCGCCGAGTTCCTCCACCGATGCAGGCGCCATGCCCACCTGCACGCCCCGCACTTCCGACATCGCGCGCTCCGCCGCGCCGCCACGCACCACCGCTGCGTGCACACCCACCGCGATCATGGCCAGTCCCGCCGCCACCGGCGCTCCGCGACCGAGCCGCGCAAAGGCGAGCCGCGCGCCGTTCGACGCCAGCACCACCGCCGGCACCGTCCCCAGCCAGAACGCGCCCATGATGAGCGCACCCAGCCACGGCGAGGCACTCGCGGCCGCGATCGCCGCGAACGCGTACAGCCAGCCGCAGGGAAGCAGCGGCGTCGCCAGACCGATCGGCACCCCGCGGTGCTTCGGCGGAAGCCGCAGCGTCCACACATGCACCCGCTGCGCCGCCACGATGAGCGGACGTGGCACGCCTGCCGAGGGAACGCGCACGCCCAGCGCACGCAGCACCGTGGCCAGTCCGAAGAGCGCGATCATCACGCCCGCGACCACGGCAGCCACGCGCTGCACGCCCACGAGCACGCCCGCGTCGTCGACCACCTGTCCGACCAGCCCCGCCACCACTCCGAGCGCCGCGTACGACACCAGCCGCCCACCGTGGTAACCGACTTGCCGTGGCGCCCGCGCTCCATCATCGGGCCCGATCGCGGCCAGTGCGAGGCCACCGCACATGCCCGCGCAATGGGCGCTGCCAAGCAGGCTCGAACCGAGCACGGTGGCCGCAAGGGCGAGCACGCCGCCCATCGTCCCACCGCTGGCCACGTTCCCACCATCGGACGATGCTGCGGCGATCACCGCGTCAACCATGACCATCGAGCACCCCCTGGTTCATCGTGGCTCCGCGCACGCCCGTCAGGAAGCGCCGGAATCCGTCGGTATAGCGGACACCGCCCTGCACCACGGTCACGCGAAACTCCCACTGCCCACCGATCGATGAATCGAACGAACCCGTGAACTCGCCCGCGTCGCGACGAACGAGCTCCACCGTCCTGCGCGCCTCGGCCGCCTTGACGGGTATGCACTCGACCACCACGCTCTGCGCGTCGATGCGCGCGGCATGCTTGTCCTCCACGCGGATCGACACGGTGCGGTGCGCGCCCTGCGAGCCGACCTCGGGCGTCACCACCCACCGCAGCCGCTCGTTCATCGCCCGTTGCTCCCGCTCCGATTCCCACGACGCGGCTTTGCGGTCGTAGTCGGGCTCCATGCCCAGCGGATGCCCGACCACCGCCGACAGCACCGTCACGGTGCCGATGGTGACCGTCATTCCCAGCAGGAGCACGGGTACGAACATCCAGCGGTTGGCGAGCAGGCCGCCGCTCGGATCACGGGCGCGGATATCCGCAAAGTCCTCCGAGGATCGCGCGACGCTCGGATCCGCCTGCATCTCGCTGTCCCGTGTCGTTTGGCTCATGGCTTCACCTCCGCACCCGAGTCCCCCGCATCCGGCTTGAGCGGTGCGATCACCAGTGGCCCGAGGACCGACGCGCGCACGGCGCCTCGGAACGCGCCGCCACGCTCGCCCTCCTCGCGCACCTCGAGCACCACATCGCGGCGACCGCGCACGAACTCCGCCGGCGCACTGCGCACCACCAAATCTATCTCGCGGCTGGCATCGCCCGCCACCTCGATGCGCTCGTCGCGCACCAGCGTCACGCCCTCGCCGCCCGTCACGACGTACCAGCGCGCCGCACGCGTGCGGTTGTCGATCCGCATGCGCACGATGCTCTCGATGGTTTCGTGTCCATCCGTCCCACCGTCCACCGAGCCGACGGGCTTCATCGCGTACGGCACACCCTGCGTGCGCAGCACCGCCACCGCCGCGTCCTGCCGCGTGGCCAGCAGATACGCCGCCGCCGCCAGCAGCGCCGTCAGCAGCGCGGGATACACGATCAGCCGCACCCGCATGGACTTCCGCGGCGCGGAATCCAACGCCCGCTGCGACGAGTAGCGGATCAAACCCGTGGGACGGCCGAGCTTGGCCATCACCGCATCGCACGCGTCGATGCACTGCGTGCAGTGGATGCACTCGAGCTGCAGGCCGTCGCGGATGTCGATGCCTGCGGGACAGGTCGCCACGCACATGCGGCAGTCCACGCAATCGCCGCGGAGCTCCGCGGCCGACGCCTCCGATGGACGGACCTCCGCGTGCTCCGCCGCAGGACGACCGGCGTCACCACCGCCATCGCAGCCGCCACCCGAGCCACATCCGCCCCGACCGTCGCATCCGCACTTCCCCGCGCACCCCGCGCGGTCCGTCGGCACCGCGCCGCGCCACGCGCCCTTGCCACGCGGCTCACCGCGCTTCCGGTCGTAGCCCACGATCAGCGAATCGCGGTCGAGCAGTGCCGACTGCAGCCGGCCATACGGGCACACCAGCGAGCACATCTGCTCGCGAAAGAACGCGAAGTCGAACATCATCAGGCCCGTCACCGCCGCGAACACCATGAACGCCACGGGATGGGTCGCGGGCGTGCCGGTGAAGATCCACGATGTCAGGCGATCGGCCCCCACGAACCACGCGAGGAGCGTGTTCGCGAGATGGGCCGACACCACGACGTACACCGCATACATCCCCGCGCGCCGCCACGCCGATACCGCGACCTTCGGATTCGCGTACCCCTTGCCCAGGAACAACCGCTCGATCGGTCGGTACACGAACTCCATGTACACCGTCTGCGGGCATGCCCATCCGCACCAAACCCGCCCGAAGACCGCGGTGAGTAGGAAGATCGCCACGAACACCGCGAGAAACAGCACCCCGAAGAGCAGCGTCTCCGTGGGCCGGAACACCGTTCCGAAGAACACGAACTTGCGCTCCACCAGGTCGAGCAGCACCATCGGCATCCCGTCGACCGTAAGCCAGGGAATGACCGTGTAGAGCGCGATCAACACCCACGCCACGAGCAACCGCTTGCGCCAGAAGCCGCCGGGACTCAGCCTCGGCCGCAGCCACCGCCGCCGACCATCCAACTCCAGTGTCGCGAGCACGCGCCCCTCTGGCTTGAGGAACGGCCCCGCTTCGGCGCGTACTGCGCGCACCGGCTCGATCACTGGAAGGGAGAGTGTCCTGCTCATGGCAATGCCTCGCAGAAAAACGGCATGTCTCAGCGTGGATCCAAACCGTTTTCGTTCGACGCGGACTGATCCCGCAGCGATGCCTGCGTTCCAACTGCGGCATCCAGGGCCATGTCCACCGCCGTGGTTTCCGCGGAGGGCCCTGCGGAGACCCCCGTGGAGACTCCCGTGGAGACTCCCGCCGACACCGCCGTCCACGCCGCCACCTCGTCGCCCTGCGCCTTGAGCGGCGATGCCGGCGCGCTGCCCCGCAGCCCCGCGACATACGCGCTGAGCAGCACCAGCTGCGGCTCGCTGAACCGCTTGCCCCACTTGGGCATGCCCTTCGCCTCCACACCGTCGCGCAGCACCCTGAAGATGTCCTCGGGCCTTCGCACGTTGATGTAGAAGTCGTCCGTGAGGTTCGGCCCCGTCTTTCCACCACCATCAGGCGCATGGCATGTGGCGCAGTTGGCCTTGAACATGTTCTGCCCCGCGAGCAGCTTCTGCTTGTCGAGCGACAGCGCCATGATCGTGGCCGCGTCGGGCTTGAGGTTGCCGAGCTTGGCCGCCTGCAGCTCATAGAACTCGCCGACCTCGGTCTCGTAGCTCTCCGAGTTCGACGTTCCCACGCCTCCAAGGTGATAGAACACGAAGTACGGGATCGAGAAGAGGATCGAGCACCAGAACAACGCCGACCACCAGAACGGCATCGGATTGTCGTACTCGCGGATGCCATCGCAGTCGTGATCGAGGATGCGCGCCTCCGAGGACCTCCCCGCCGACCCTGCACCGCGCGGCTTGGCTGTTTCGACGGACGCTTCAGCGGTTGTTTCAACGGACATCGCGCGATCCTCCTTCGGTCGATCCTGCGGACTTGCGCCGTCCGGCGCCCTCATGGCCATCTGCAGTGGCTCCCGTGCCAGCCTGCGCCTGCTCGTCGATCGGACGCTCCTCGAGGGGAATGCGCGCGATGCGCTCCCAGCGCCGCGAACGTGAGAGCACCAGCGCCACCACCAGCACCACGAACATCCCCATGAAGAAGATCAGCGAGATCTCGGGCATCGACATCGCGAGCAGCGGATGCACGTCCATCGAAGGCGTCACTGGCCACCTCCCGCTTCTGCTGCCGGCGCGGCGATCGTCGCGACCCCCGTCGGCGCCTGTTCCTGCACCGGCTTGTCGAGATCGGTGCCGATCCGCATGAGGTAGGCGACCAGCGCCACGACCTTGCGGTCGGCCAGTCCCGCGGGTCCGCTCTCGGCGACCACCTTGGCGGCGATCTCCTCGGCCTGGACCCGCGCCATGTTCGCGGCGTCAGCCAGAGTCTGATCCGGATACGGGACGCCGAGTGCCTTCATCGCCGCCACCGAGCGCGCCGCCTGCGTGAAGTCGAGCGGCTTCTCGATGAGATGCGGATACGGCGGCATGATCGAGCCCGCGCTCGTGTCCGGCGGGTTGAGGAAGTGCCGCACATGCCAGTGCGGCGATGGCAGCCGCCGTCCCGTGCGCGCGAGATCCGGCCCGATGCGCCGCGATCCCCACAGGAACGGGTGGTCGAACACGAACTCACCCGGCTTCGAGTACTCGCCGTAACGCTCGGTCTCGGCGCGCAGGGGCCGGATCATCTGCGAGTGGCAGTTCACGCATCCCTCGGAGATGTAGATGTCGCGCCCCACGAGCTCGAGCGGCGTGTACGGCTCCACGCTCGCGATGCGCGCGATGTCAGACTTCCGCGCGAACAGCGGGATGATCTCTCCGAGACTGGCCACGACCACGCCGATCGCCACCAGGACGGTGAACACGATCGGAAGCCCCTCGTACCTGCGGTGCCACCGCAGCTGCCCGAACACATCGAGCTTGCGCGCGATGGGCAGCACGTAGGTCGGCGGCAGGTCCGACTGCGGGATCGGCGGCTCGCGGAATCCACCAGTCAGCCGCGCCGCCTCGTACACAGGCTCTTCGTACTGCTTCGGCCGGCGCATCCAGGTGAGCACCAGGTTCGCGCCCATCAGGATCGCGCCTCCGAGGTAGAGCGTTCCGCCCACCACGCGGATCCAGTACCACGGGATGAGCACGCTGACCGTCTCGATGAAGTCCGGGTACTGCAGCAGCCCGTCCTGATCGAAGGCGCGCCACATGAGCCCCTGCGTGAGGCCCGCCCAGTAGATCGCCACCACATAGAGCAGGATGCCGATGGTGGCTATCCAGAAGTGCAGACCGACCCACGACGGCCTGGCGATCGGCGTCTGGAAGAGCCGCGGCACCAGCCAGTAGAACATGCCGAAGCACATGAAGCCCACCCATCCGAGCGCGCCCGCGTGCACATGGGCGATCGTCCAGTCGGTGTAGTGGCTGAGCGCGTTCACGCTCTTCACGGAGAGCAGCGGTCCCTCGAATGTCGACATGCCGTAGAAGGTGATGCCCACCACGAAGAACTTGAGCACGGGGTCCTGCGCCACGAGGTTCCATGCCCCGCGGAGCGTGAGGAGGCCGTTGAGCATGCCGCCCCACGACGGCATCCACAGCATCACGCTGAAGAGCATGCCGAGGGTCGACGCCCACTCCGGCAGCGCCGTGTAGTGCAGATGGTGCGGACCAGCCCAGATGTACAGGAACACCAGGCTCCAGAAGTGCACGATCGACAGCCGGTACGAGAACACCGGCCGCTCCGCCGCCTTGGGCAGGAAGTAGTACATGAGCCCGAGGAACGGCGTGGTGAGGAAGAAGGCCACGGCGTTGTGCCCGTACCACCACTGCATGAACGCGTCCTGCGACCCCGCGTAGATGGAGTAGGAGCGCAGCCAGTCGGCCGGCATCACCAGGTTGTTGAAGATGTACAGCACCGCGATGGCGACGACCGTGGCGATGTAGAACCAGATGGCAACGTAGAGATGGCGCTCCCGCCTCCGCACCAGCGTGCCAAGGAAGTTGACGGCGAAGACCACCCAGACCGCGACGACCGCGATGTCGATGGGCCACTCGAGCTCCGCGTACTCCTTGGCCTGCGTGAAGCCGAGCGGCAGGGTGACAGCCGCGGACACGATGATGAGTTGCCAGCCCCAGAAGTGGATGCGCGAGAGCGCATCGCTGAACATGCGCGCCTTGAGCAGCCGCTGCGACGAGTAGTAGACGGCCGCGAAGATCGCGTTGCCCGCGAACGCGAAGATGACCGCATTCGTGTGCAGCGGGCGGAGCCTGCCAAAGCTCAGCCACTCCAGCCCCATGTTGAAGCGGGGATCGGCGAGCTGCAGCGCCACGACCACCCCCACGAGCATGCCCACGATGCCCCAGAGCACCGATGCGCCCATGAACCAGCGGACGATCGCGTCGTCGTAGCTGAACCGTTCCAGTACGCCCTGCTGCGAATCCCGCCGGACTCCGCCGTGTGCGGGGGAGGGAGGCGACGCCGTTTCGGTGAGAGTTGCCATCGTGTTGCTACCTGACTGGCCGGTGGATCTCGCAACACTCGCGAAATCACGATCTGCGTTTCCGCATTGAGGACACCAAGCCGGGTTGTGATTCACCACTCAACCCGATCAGAAGGGAGATCGGGTGATCTATCGCGGATATAGATATCCTGATTTCTGCGGAATGCAAGAGCATCTCAAGGAGGCAGATTCCCCAGAGAGCGTTGCCACTATCGGACTTGCAACATTTTCGGGCCCTCTTGCGCAGAGTCGAGGCTGCTTCGGTCTCTTCCCATGTGACAGGACCGGGCCACCGACTGGACATCGGCTGGCTCAACAGGGACAAGCTTCGCTGACTGGACATCAGTGGAGCAACGCAGTGCGGACAGCGGCGCGTTCAGGCCGGACAGCCCGAACGAAAGCCCATCCGAACCGACACGTAGGACGCGAAAGTCCTACTTAGCGCGGGCCGCCCGAAAGGGCGACCCGCGCTTCTTCTTTTGCCTCGTCGACGTAGAACTGGTGCCCTCGAGGCGAGAAGGAGAGCCCGTGCCGATGGCATCGGCCCCCGAAGCCAACGGTCGGTGCCTCGCGGAAATCCCTGGACATTGCCCTTCGGCGGCAGACCACGCCCTCACGCGACCGGCAGCTTGGCTGAGCGAACCAGCACGCTCCAGCACAGCGTCCAACGACCCCAAAACGCAGACAGCCCCATGCAAAGCATGGGGCTGTCTGGTTTATATCAAGCAGCAGTTGGAGGCCTTTGTCACCTGTCACCAGGCGACTATTCCCGCGAACGGGAGCGAGGGTGTCTTGACGGATTCACGACTCGGATCTCTCCGAGCGACGTGTCTAAGTACATTCCCTTAGAAAGGAGGTGATCCAGCCGCAGGTTCCCCTACGGCTACCTTGTTACGACTTAGTCCCAGTCACCAGCCTTGCCGTGGGCACGCATGAATTTGCGCGACTTCGGGCACTGCCAGCTCCCATGACTTGACGGGCGGTGTGTACAAGGCTCAGGAACATATTCACCGCGGCGTAGCTGATCCGCGATTACTAGCGATTCCGACTTCAAGGAGGCGGGTTGCAGCCTCCTATCTGAACTGGGGTGAACTTTAAGCGATTTGCTCCACCTCGCGGTCTTGCATCGTTCTGTATTCACCATTGTAGCACGTGTGCAGCCCCAGGCATAAGGGCCATGAGGACTTGACGTCATCCCCACCTTCCTCCGGTTTGACACCGGCAG
>CAIOCH010000213.1 GCA_903856525.1 uncultured bacterium
GGCGCCGAGGTGGCCCGCGATCTGCTTGGTGGGGATGTTGCGGAAGTCGAAGCGCTGGCAGCGCGACTGGATCGTCTGCGGCACCTTGTGCGGCTCGGTGGTGCAGAGGATGAACTTCACATGCGACGGCGGCTCCTCCATGGTCTTGAGCAGCGCGTTGAACGCCGGCGTCGTGAGCATGTGGACTTCGTCGATGATGTAGATGCGGTACTTGCCGCGCGTGGGCGCGAGGCCGGCGCCCGCGATCAGGTCGCGCGCGTCGTCGATGCCGCGGTTCGAGGCGCCGTCGATCTCGATGACATCGAGGTCCTCGCCGCGCAGGATGGCGTCGCCGATGGCCTCCGACTGGCTGAGCGCGCTGTCGCGGTTGAGGGCGCGGGCGAAGATGCGCGCCATGGAGGTCTTGCCCACGCCGCGGGTGCCGCAGAAGAGGTAGGCGTGGGCGGTGCGCCCCGTACTGATGGCGTTCTGGAGCGTGCGGGCGATGGGCTCCTGGCCCACGACCTCGCCGAAGTCGCGCGAGCGGTAGCGGCGCGCGAGGACGGTGTACGGCTTCGCAGCCACCTCGATCTCGCCCGCAGCGGAGGAGTTCGCGCTGGGGGATGTCGCGCCTTTCTTCGCCATCGGTCTCGCCTCTCGCCTGATGCACAACTCGGAGCCGCGGAAGACGGCCAGGCGACCGTCGGCTCGGACCGAAACGCTTATGGCTGCTGCGGTCAAGCCCTGACCAGGTTCACGGCCGACCCGCCCGCCGGGCCCGGCCGTCTTCTGCGGCTCCGAGAGAGGGAATGGTAGCGAACTCCCCCTCTTCGCGTCACCGTAGAATCGCGGCATGAGCGCGCACCCCGCCGATCCGAACGCCGAACCCCGCGCCGACGCGGCCGCCCCCGTGGCGCGCGTCCCCGCCCAGGCGCAGGGCACACGCCTGATCCTGCTGGTGGCACGGCTCCTGTTCATGGCGCTGGTGCTCGCGACGCCCGCCATCGTGATCGCGAGCCGCGACAACTCGCTCGAACCGATCGGCTACCCCACCATCCTCGGCCTCACGCTGGCGACGGGCGCGCTCGGTCTCGTCGTGGTGGCGATCGACGCGGTCACGCCCAACAAGCGGCTGGCGTCGATCTTCGGCATCTACTTCGGCATCTGCCTCGGCCTCGTGGGCGCCTACGCCATCGGCTCGGTGCTCAACCTGATCATCGAGTCGTGGAGCCTCAAGGGCTCGACGGCGGAGCTCTACCTCAACCTCGCCAAGATCGCGATCGGGCTCATCCTCTGCTACATCGCGGTGTCGGTGGTCATGACCACCAAGGACGACTTCCGCCTGGTGATTCCCTACGTGGAGTTCGCCAAGCAGAACCGCGGCGTGCGGCCCATGCTGCTCGACACGAGCGCGATCGTGGACGGACGCATCCTCGACATGGCCGAATCCGGCGTGCTCGACGCACCCTTCGTGGTCATCCAGCCCACGCTCAACGAGTTGCAGAAGCTGAGCGACAGCTCCGACAAGGGGCGGCGCGCGCGCGGCCGGCGCGGGCTCGACATGATCGCGCGGCTGCAGGCGAGCCCGCGGCTGAGCACCTCGATCGAGGACGCTCCCGTCGACAACCTCGAGGTCGACCGGGCGCTGGTGGAGGTGGCCAAGATCCGCGGCTACCGCCTGCTCACGACCGATGCGGGGCTGGCCAAGGTCGCGGAGATCGCGGGCGTGTCGGCGATCAACGTGAACCGCGTGGCGGGAGCGATGCGGGCACAGGTGATCGCGGGCGACCGCGTGGAGGTCGAGCTCAGTCGTGTCGGCGAGAATCCGTCGCAGGGCGTCGGCCATCTCCCCGACGGCACCATGGTGGTGATCGAGGGCGGCGCGGAGCGCATCGGCGAAGTGGTGGCTGCGAGCGTGACCAACACGCTCACCACCAATGCCGGCCGCCTGATCTTCGCACGGCTCGAGGAGCTCGCGCCCGACCCGGGCTCGCCCGAGAGCATGGCCGCCCGCGCCACGGGCCAACCACGCCACCGCGACGGCGACGGCCGCAGCGGCTCGGGCCGCAACCCGCGCCGCTAGACGCGCGGCTCTCTCAGCGCCCGAGCACCAGCAGCTGGTTGATCAGCTCGTCGGTGGTGGTGATCACGCGGCTCGCGGCCGAGTAGCCCGTGCTCGCGAGGATCATGTTGATGAACTCCTGCGAGAGGTCGAC
>CAIOCH010000214.1 GCA_903856525.1 uncultured bacterium
CATCGTGGACTACCTCACCCGCTTCTCCGGCCTCGCGTCCGGGGACTTGAGCGCCCAGACGTCACCCTACCGCCTGTGTTCGCTCAAGGTCAGGCAGTGCGCCTGTGCGTGCGTGTGTCCCTCTGTGTCCCTTGCTGTCCCTTCCCTACATTTCGGAGCTCAGTCATGTCCATGAGGAGTCTCATTGCCGCGTCGTTGGTCTGCGCGGCGGCGTCGTCCAACGCATCGGCGACCATCCTGGTCTTCACCGACCAGTTCCTGTTCGATGCCTACACCGTGGGCGCCTACCGCTCGACGGAGAACTTCAACACGTACAGCGGCTTCTACGCCAGCCCGCTCACCGGTTCGACCGGTGGATTCAACTGGTCGGCCGCTTCGAGCGGCGGCATGTACGTGGGTGCCGTGAACGGCAGCCAGGCGCTCTCCACCAACAACCCCGCGCCGCTGACCATCAGCTTCTCGGGTCTCACGGTGAACGGTGTGTCGGGCAACGTGTTCGGCACCGACATCAACTTCAGCGTGGTGCCCAGCATCGTGCAGCTTTCGCTGCAGGACGGCACGTCGTACATCGCCTTCATCGACTCCGCGACCGCCTTCGCGGGCTTCGTGTCGACGGGTGCGTCCATCACGGCCATCACGGTCTCGGCGCAGCCGCTCGCGGGTGGGTCGGCCGTGTATCCCACCTTCGACAACATGACGCTGGCGAGCGTGCCTGCTCCGGGCGCGCTGGCGCTGCTGGGTCTCGCGGGCGCCGTGGCGTTCCGTCGTCGTCGCTGATACAGGTCTCGGATTGGACCGTGTGCCCCTGGCCCCTCAGGGCGGGGGCACACGGTCGTTATGGGGCGTGGTTTGTCAGTGCGAACAGTGCGAATCAGTGTATTGTCGGAAGGCAGCCTTTCTGCGCGCAAAAGACCTTGCACTGGCGCTCGTCGGTGACAACCTCACTGTCGGAGCGAGGGAGACGGGGTCGCGCGTTGCGTGATCCGGTCCCGCTTTGATGTTTCATCGCTGGTCTGGATGGCTTGGTTCCGTGTCGTCCGCACGGTCCTGGTTGGTCGCCTGTCGACCGCACTTGCCGCGATGCACTGTTGAAGTTCCGTTCCCGTCCCCAGTCCGGAGTTCCCTATGTTCATGCGCAATGTGATGGCCGCCGCTGTCGTGTCGACCGCTGTCTCGTCGACCGCTTCCGCGACGATCCTGATCTTCACCGATCAGTTCCTCTTCGACTCGAATACCACGTCGTACTCGCGTTCGACGGAGAACTTCGACACCTACAGCGGCTCGTACGCGAGCCCGCTCACCGGCACCGCGGGTGCCGTGAACTGGTCCGCCGCCTCGTCGGGTGGCCTCAACGTGGTCGGTGGCCGTCTGGCTGCCGGCGCGTCGAGCCCGATGACGATCTCGTTCAGCGGTTCGGGCGTGAGCGTGTACGGCGTGTCGGGCAACTTCTTCGCGACCGACGCGTCGTCGAACGTGGTGCCCAGCCTCGTGCTCGTGTCGCTCAACGACGGCACCAGCTACCTCAACCTCATCGACACCGCCACGGTGTTCGTCGGCTTCGTGTCGACGGGCGCGGCGATCTCGAGCATCTCGGTGTCGGCGCAGCCCCTCTCGGGCGGCAACCCGACCGTGTTCCCGACGATGGACAACCTGGGCCTCGCCTACGTGCCGGCTCCGGGCGTCATCGCGCTCCTCGGCCTCGCGGGCCTCGTCGCCCGTCGTCGCCGCTGATCCGGCCTCATTGGACTCTGCAAGGAGCAAGACCCCGCGAAAGCGGGGTCTTGTGTTTTTCGGTGGGTGTGGGGCGGGGTGGTTGGTGGGAGTGACTTGCGCGAGCCTGCGGGAACCTCGGGTGCCCGTCAGTCGCCGCGAAGCGGAGACTGCGGAACGGTGGACGTGAGCCTTCGGTGGTTTGAAGGCTCAGGTCCTCCGAGGTCTGATCGAAGGCTCACACAACCCGTTCCGCAGTCTCCGTCGGCTTCGCCGCCGGCCGACTGACGGGCACCCGA
>CAIOCH010000215.1 GCA_903856525.1 uncultured bacterium
CCTGCGCACCGGCGACACGGTCACCGCCACCCAGGGGCTCGCGCAGATCGCGGCTCGTCTGGCGGAGTGCTCGGGCACCGTGCTGCACCTCATGCATCACGGCCGGTGCATCTGTGCGGCCGTTCACGGAGTTCCGCGCGACTTTCCCTCGATCCTCGGCCTCGCGCTCGAGGCGGAGCGTGCGACCGAACTGACCGCGGTGTCGGTGCCCGATGTACGCCGGTGCGCGGAGCTCGAGGGGACCTTCGCTGCAGAGGCGCTGCATTCGAAGGGCATTCGCTCGATGCAGGTGCTCGCGCTGCAGGGGCGCTCGGGGCTGGGTGCGAATCTCGTGCTCCTCGCCTCGCAGTCCGGCGAGCTCGCCGATGCCACCAAGCGGGGTATCCGGCTGATCGCCGAACGGATGTTCCTGGTCGTCGAGCACAACATGGTGGTGCATGCGGCGCACGCCGACTCTTCGCAGCTGCGCGCGGTGCTCGACGCGGCATCCGATGCCATCATCGGCACCAACGCCGCTGGCATCATCCTCAGCGCCAATCGCGCCTCGGCGCGGGTGTTCGGCGAGAGCGAGACGGCCCTGATCGGCCGCAGCCTCGTCAGCCTGATCGATCCCGTCGACCGTGACATCATCGCGACGCTCCTCGCGGGGAACGGCGCGTCGGAGCGTGGACCCGACGAGTCGGCGGCCACGCCGCTGCACGGCGTGCAGGTTCGGGCGCTTCGCACGGGTGCGGCCGCGACGGCCGATGGCGGCGCGCGTACGGACCGCGGCGACACCACGCTCGAGGTGTCCGTCAGCTCGCTCGACGGCGGCTTCGGCCGCACGGTCATCCTGCGGGATGTGACCGCGCGTCGCAACGCCGAGGCGCGCATGCGCGAGACCGACCGACTTGCCGTGATCGGCACGCTCGCCGCAGGCCTCGGTCACGACCTGAACAACGTGCTGTTCCCGATCCGGGCGCACACCAACGCGCTCGCCTCGCTCACCGCGCGTGAGGATCTCGGCGGTGCGGAGACGCACATCTCGTCGATTCGCGCCAGCGTCGCCTACCTGCAGCACCTCGCGGATGCGCTGCACGCCCTGGCGCTCGATCCCGACGGCGAGGGCGACGGGGTCGTGAGCACCGACCTCGGCCACTGGTGGACGCAGTCGGGCCCGCTGCTGCAGAAGGCGCTGCACCGCGCGGCCGACCTCGAGGTGCGCATCGCGCGCTCGCTTCCCGCCGTGTCCGTTCCCCCGCATGCCCTCACCCGTGCCGTGCTCAACCTGCTTGTGAACGCCGCGGAGGCCATGCCCGAGGGCCGCGCGCGCGAGCTCAGTCGCGTGATCCTGCGCGCCGACGCCGATGCGCTCGGCGAGAACGTGGTGATCGAGGTGATCGACAACGGCATCGGCATGTCGGAGGAGGTCCAGCGTCGGGCACTGGACATGTTCTTCACCACCAAGACGCGCGGGCTGGGAACCGGTCTCGGCCTGCCCCTGGTGCGCCGCGTGGTCGAGCGGGCGGGAGGAGCGCTTGAGATCCGCTCGCGCCCCGGTGCGGGCGCCACCGTGCGCCTCCGTATCCCCGTCGTGCACGAGGCAATCTCGGAGCGCAGGGCGATCGCCTCGGTGCAGGTGGAGGATGGCCGCGTCGCTGCGATCGTGCGCGGGTTTCTCGAGGCCCATGGAGCGCGCATCGACGGCGAGCTCGCGCTCGACGATGTCGATGTCCTCGTGGTCGATGCCGACCGCGTGGCGGTGGGCGGCGCACGCCGCTGGATCACCGTCCATCCGCCCAGCCAGTTGGTGGTGTTGGGGAAGCTTCCCCGCGCCGAACGCGAGGGCTTGGAGGAGATTGGTGTGACCTTGGTACAGGACATCCACGACATCGCTGCCATCGAGCGTGCGCTCGACCATGTGATGGAGATCAGCAAGCAGGAGGAACGCAGTGAGTGAATCAACCGCCATCATGAATACCCCCATCATGTATCCCCCCATCATGAATGCAGCCGTCATGCATCCGCCGCGGGAACTCGCGCGCCGCAGGACCAGCGAGGTTCCCTCCGCAGGGTCGCAGACGCGCGAATCCGCCCGCGCCACCGTGCGTGTCGTCTGCGTCGACGACCACTCGGTGCTCATCGAGGGCCTGCGTGCCCAGTTCGCGGTCGATGGCTGCGTGCGCTGCGTCGCCACCTTGCCCTCGGCGGAGAACCTCCTCGAGGTGGTCGCCGAGCACCGCCCCGATGTGATCGTGCTCGACATCGAGATGCCGGGTCCCGATGTGTTCGAGGTTGCGGACCGGCTGCGGCACCTCCATCCCGCGTCGCGATTCATCTTCCTGAGCGCGCACATTCGCGATGGCTTCCTCGCGTCGGCGTACCGCTGCGGTGCGTCGGGCTACTTCGCCAAGGGCGACGAGCTCGAGGAAATCGTCGATGGCATCAAGCGGGTCGCCCGTTCGGCCGAGGGCACCTTCGTCATGGGCTCCAAGGTGCGCGCGCGCTGCCAGCCGCCCAAGAAGCCGTCGGGGCGGATCAGTGCCGGGGTTCCTCAGCGCAATGCGCAGTCGGGGCCGCCGACCACGCTGCTTGATTCGCTCACGCAGCGCGAGCTCGAGGTGCTGCGCCTGATCGGCAAGGGCCTTTCGCGCGGCGAGATCGGCGAGGAACTCGCGCGCAGCCCCAAGACGATCGACGGACACCAGGAGCGCATCATGAAGAAGCTGCACGTGTCCACGCGCGCGGAGCTCATGCGCTTCGCGATCCGCGAGGGCCTCGCGCAGGCGTGAGTTGCACGCGAGCGTTGGCAATCACGCGTCCATGCGCGCACGGAGGCGCGCACGGATGCGTGGGGATCCGTCCCCGATCACGGGGAAGCAGCCTCCCACGCGGTGGATTGGATGGAAAGCCCGCGCCCGGTCACTAGCATCGACCGCGGTCCGGGCGCTCGCAACGGGTGAGTCGCTGGCGGCATCGCGGAGGCAGCGAGAAACGGAGCACCACATGATGCAGCTTGGACGGACCCTTGGACGGACCCTTGGACGGACCCTTGGACGGACCCTTGGACGGACCCTTGGGCAGACCCTTGGGCAGACCCTCGCGTGGAGCCGGAGTCGGGGATGCAGTCGGATCGCCTACGCGCTGGCGTTCGCGACCATGTTCGGCACGGCGTACGGCCTGAGCGGACGCATGGAGCCGCCCGCGACCAAGGCGAAGGAGCAGGAGAAGTCCGGAACCGATCGAACGCGGGAGCAGTCCGGCGATGGCGCGGCCAAGTCGACGGCCGCGCAGGATGGGGTTTCCGTCGACCTCTCGCCCCTCGACCGCGTCGATGTCGCCTGCTGGTCGGAGTTGCGCACCCGTCGCATCTACTTCGCGCACCAGTCGGTGGGCAGCGACATCGTCCGCGGACTGCAGGAGGCCATGAAGCGCCAGCCGGCGATCGGGATGACGGTGATGGCGTACGCCGAGCCCGATA
>CAIOCH010000216.1 GCA_903856525.1 uncultured bacterium
CCTCCTCGGGCT
Source organism: uncultured bacterium (assembly GCA_903856525.1). GTDB lineage: Bacteria > Planctomycetota > Phycisphaerae > Phycisphaerales > SM1A02 > QWPT01. The sequence continues at coordinate 13 of CAIOCH010000216.1, forward strand.
GCAGGGCGAGGCGGCGTTCGTGGTCGTGGCGCCCTATGGCTCCGCCAAGTCGCTCGCGAGCACCTATTGCGCGCAAATCGTCGAGAACCGCGACGACGCGCGCGAGTCGATCCAGATCGTCGGTCGCCGGATCGCGACCATCTCCCCCGAGTTGTCCGACGCGATCTCGTCGCGCACCCGCAAGCAGCAGAGCGGATTGGTCGTCGCCCTCAATGGACCCACGGACAACCTCGGTGAGTCGCTGCGCGCTGCGGCCCTCGAGTCGTTGCGCCGCACCGGCCGCAAGTCCCTGGCCAAGCGGCTGGAGGCATTGAAGTGGGGTTCGGTCGAGGTCTTCCTCGCATTCCTCGCCGAGACGGCAAGCAACGCCAAGGACGGTCCAGACCGCGTGCTCCTCGTGTGGGACGAGTTCGGTCGCCACCTCGAGTCGCTGGTCGCTGGCGGCCGCGCGAGCGAGCTCAACGACCTGCAGACGCTGGCGGAGTTCGCCTCGCGTCAGCAGGCGATGCGGATGACGATCGCGCTGCTCATGCACCAGCCCATGGTGCAGTACGCGGGCAGCGCGCCGGCGGGTGTGCGCAACGAGTGGTCGAAGATCGCCGGGCGGTTCGAGACCGTCGAGTTCGTCGACGACAGCCGGGAGACCTATCGGTTGCTCGCGGAGGCGATGCAGGCGCGGCGCGGCGGCGTCCCCGAGGCGAAGATCGGCAGCGCTGCACGCGCGATCGCCGCGGAGTCGAAGCGGCTCACGCTGTTCGCCGACCTTCCCAAGACCACTCTTGAGGAGCTGGTGCAGACCGCTGCGCCGATGCACGCGACCGCGCTGTGGTTGCTGCCGCGCACGTCCGCGCGTGTCGCACAGAACGAGCGCACGCTCTTCACCTTCCTCGGATCCGTCGATCCGCGGGCCACGGTGGGCCTGGCGGAGATCTACGACTACTTCGCTCCCGTGATGCGTGGCGACATGGCGACCGGCGGAAGCTACCGCCAGTATCTCGAGGCCGAGAGCGCGATCGCGAAGTGCGCCGACATCGAGTTCGGTGCACAGGCCGTCAAGTGCGCATGCCTGCTTGGGCTTGGCCTCTCTGGCGCACGCGCGCGTGCAAGCCGCGAGCTGGTCGAGTTCGCCCTGTCGGCGTACTGCGGGCTCCTCAAGGCCAACACCATCGTCTCGGATCTCATCAAGCGGAAGATCCTGCTGCACCGCAAGCACTCGAACGAGCTATCCGTGTGGCACGGCACCGACGCCGACCTCCGCGGCCGGCTCGAGGCCGAGATGGCGCGGCGTACCGATCCGTTGAACGTGGTGGCCGCGCTCAACGCGGAACTTCCGGCGCCGGTCTGGAAGCCCATTCGCTACAACGACGACTTCAAGATCTCGCGCTTCTATCGCTCCGAGTACCGGCGCGTGGCCGAGTTCGCCACCACGACCGAACTCCTGCGCGCCTCCGACGCACCGTTCGCGGACGGGCATGTGGTCTACCTCATCCCCGAGTCCGAGGCGGAGTGCGAGCGCGCCCGCGAGGTGGCGGCGGCGCTCACGAAGCAGACGAAGAACCTCGTGGTGACGGTTCCGTCGAAGCCGTTGCGGCTTTCGCTGCCGCTCGGCGAGATCGATGCGATCCACGCCCTGCAGCGCGACAAGGAACTCATCGATTCCGATCCGCTCGTCACGAGCGAGTTGCAGCAGATGCTGGAGGACTCGCGCGCCCATGTGCAGCGCACGATGGACGCGGTGCTGGTGCCCGACGGCAGGTCGTCGGCGTGGTACTCCGACGGCAAGGAGCGTGGTCTCGGTGGCGCGGCGGCGTTGCGCGAGCTGCTCTCGCAGCAGATGGAGAAGCGGTTCCCGAAGGCGCCGCGCATTGCCAACGAGCTGATCGTCCGAAAGAAGCCAACCGCGGTTGTGGTGAACGCCCGCAAGAAGCTCGTCCTGGCGATCATGGAGCGCTCTGGCAAGCCTGCGCTCGGCATCGAGGGCATGAGCGCGGACCACTCGATGTTCCGCTGCCTGCTCCTGAACACCGGTCTCTATCGCCCGCAGGGCGAGGACGCATGGCGCTATGCGGCACCCGAAGAGGTCAGCGAGAAGGGGCTGCGCGAGGTTTGGCGCGAACTCAAGGATTTCGTCGCCACGCCCGCACCCGAGGCCAAGCCGCTGAAGCGTTTTTTCAGCACCCTCCAGGAGCCACCCTACGGGCTTCGCGACGGCCTGATCCCGATCTTGTTTGCAGCCGCGCTGAAGGCGTTCCCTGCTCCGGTCACACTGAGCAAGCGGGGGGAGTATGTCGGCGACATCCTTCCGTCGACGGTCGAGGACCTCTGCAAGAACCCCGAGGAGTACCGCTTCACGGTGCTCGATCTCGGTGCCAAGGAGTGCGCGTACCTGCGCGGCGTGCACCAGCTCTTCTCGGGTACCGAGGGCACGTCGCCCGCCGATGGCGATCTCGTGCGGCTTGCGTTTGAGTCGGTCGAGGCCTGGAAGCGGCAGCTTCCACCCGCCTCGCTCAAGACCTACCGGATCACGCCGGCGGCGAAGAAGCTGCGCGATGCGGTCAACCAGCCCGGCGACGCCCTGGTGCTGCTCCTGAACGCGATGCCCCGCGCGGTCGGGCAGGTTTCGGACCTCGAGAGGGCGGTGGACGCGCTGCGCGCCGCCAAGGCCGAACTCGA
>CAIOCH010000217.1 GCA_903856525.1 uncultured bacterium
GGCGGGGCAGGACTTCCCGCACGCACCCCACGCAGCGAGCAGGCTTCCGAGGTCGGCGGCGTCCACGAATCCATTGCCATCGAGGTCCGCAGGGCAGGGTGGCGCCGGGCAACTCGCGCACGCGGTCATCACGCACGCGCCACCGACATCGTTGACCACGCCGGTGGGGGCCTGGCCGATCTGCGCGCCGTTCGGAGCGCTGTTCCCGCAGACGCGGGTCCTGGTGAGATTCACGACCGATCCGCTGGGCACGTAGATTCCGCCGCCGCTGAAACTGGCCGCGTTTCCCGAGACCAAGCAGTCGATGAGCGAGATCGTCCCGGCCACGTAGATGCCGCCGCCGCCCGATGTTCCGGGTCCGGCAGCGTTGTCGATGATCTCGCAGCCGATCATCGTCACGCTCGAGCTGTTGAGTCCGATCGCGCCTCGTTGGTTTCCGCGCACCGAGCAGTTGCGGATCGTCGTTCCTTGGCAGCCGAACATGTAGATGGCGCCGTTCTGCGTGCTGCGTCCGTTGGTCAGCACGAGGTTCTCGATCACGGTCGCGGCCGTGAGATGCAGCGCGTTGACGTGGTACGTGGCGTTCTGGCCGTCGAGCACCGTGGTGGGGCGGCCGCTCGCATCGACCGCGCCCCGTATCATGAGATTCTTGCCGTACAGCGAGAGGGGACTTTCCAGGAGGTAGGTGCCGGCCGCGATCTCGATGGTGTTGCCCTCGACGGCGGCGTCCACGGCGGCCACCGGACTCGTGAAGTCGCACGACCCGTCGAGGCAGACGGTGATGGTGTCTGCATGGGAGGGCGCTGCGATACCGCTCAGAATCAGCATGCCAATCGCGGCGGTAGAGAGCGAAGGGTTGGTCCGGAATCGGTGCATGGAGGCCTCCAGTGCCGTCGTGGCAGGTGTCGCTGTCGGTCGTGAGAGTACCACCGGATCCGCGCCGACCCAATGGTGAGTTGCGACAAAGGGTTCGTTTCCACGGCCTTTGCGGCGATTGCGCGCCGCGTCACCTGCGCGGGGTATCGGTCCGCCGAGAGTCCGGCCTCACGCTCCTCGCGGCGCGCGGCATTTTCTCGGCGCGCCGTACTCCGCTGGGAGTACGTGCGTCGCGCGTGTGCCCCGCGCCAACTCTGCGATCATGCCGAGATGCCAGACCCGAAGCCTCTCGAGATCGAGCGCGAAGGAGTCCTCGAACTGCTTACAGAGTACGAGGCTCTCCGGACCTGGGAAGTCCTCCGTTCCGCGCGCTCGGCCGCCACGCTCGGCGAACTCGCGAGCACGACGGGACTCGATCAGCGCGTCCTCCAGAAGCAAGTGGACCTTCTCGTGCGGCACGGGCTGGTGCAGTCGATCCGCGCGCGCAAGCCGCGCACGGCGATCGGCTATCGCGTCGCGGTGGAGCGCATCGTCGTGAGCTTCGACGACAGTCGTCCGCAGTCCGTGCAGCTCGCCATGCAGTCGAGCGCATCTGTGCGGCGCGAGTTCGAACGCTGCGTCGAGCGGCACGCCGATCCCGAGTTCCACCCGAAGGTCGGATTTCGCTTCCGCCAGCACGGCATGCACCACTTCACGAAGGAGGACTTCGCCGAGCTCCGCAGGCGCATGCTCGCGGTGGTCGAGTTCCTCGCAACGCCCCGGCCGCGCCCACTTGAGCCGAGGCGTGCGCGCGGCGGACGCATCCCACCGCCCGCGCACTGCAATCAGGCGATCAGCATCGTGTTCGAGCCGCTTGTGGGCGCGCTTCTCCCGTTGCCGGCGGTCTGGATGACGCCGCGGTCGAAGCTCGCGCAGGCGCGGCCGAGGCAGGAAGACCAGACGGGGCTCCGGGGGCTCGCGCCCCGCGAGCGCGAGGTCGCGCTTGCCCTTGCCGATGGACTTTCGCGCGCGCATGTCGCGGAGCGGATGCGAGTCTCGGTGCACACCGTGTCGACGCTGGCGCGCCGGGTGTACCGAAAGCTCGGCGTCTCGAGCCAGGCCGCGCTCGCGGCGCGGCTCGCAGGTCACGAACGGCGCAAGCTCGGCGAGCGGTAGTGCTCCTGCGCGCTGCGGGTAGGATGGCGAGCGTCCGCCGTGTGTCCCGCGCGTGCCGCGCGGGGCGAGGCCGGCCAGGAGAGTCGACATGTTTCGAGGCGCTTTCTGCGGGTTCATGATCGTCGCCGTGGGAGTGATCTTGGCCGCGTCGACCGCGAGTCCGGCTGCGGCGGAGGGGCCTCTCAAGGTCTTCGTGCTCGCGGGGCAGTCGAACATGCAGGGGCACGCGAAGGTGCGGACGCTTGCCGCGATGAAGCTCGACCCGCGCCTCGCGCCGCTCTATGGCGAGCTCTGCAACGAGGACGGGACGTCGCGGACCTGCGAGCGGGTGTGGATCTCATCGATCGGCTGCGCGCCGAACGAGCAGGTCGGCAAGCTGACCGCTGGCTTCGGTGCTGGCGAGCGCGGTGAGAAGATCGGGCCCGAGTTCAGCTTCGGCGTCACCGTCGCGCGCCTGCTCGACGAGCCGGTCCTGCTCATCAAGACCTCGTGGGGTGGCAAGAGCCTGCACACCGACTTCCGTTCGCCAAGCGCAGGTCGCTACGAGTTCAACGAGTCCGAGCTCGAGGGTTTGCGCAAGCGTGGCGTCGACTCCGAGAAGGCGCGCGCCGAGAAGGATGCCGCGACCGGCGTCTTCTACCGCGAGATGATCGGGCATGTCCGCACCGTGCTCGCCGACATTCCGCGCGTGGTGCCCGGGCACGATCCCGCGCGCGGCTACGAGCTTGCGGGCTTCGTGTGGTTCCAGGGCTGGAACGACATGGTCGATGGCGGCGCGTACCCGAACCGCGGGAAGCAGGGCGGCTACGACGCCTACAGCCAGGTCCTCGCGCACTTCATCCGCGATGTCCGCCGCGACCTCGACGCGCCGCGGCTGCCGTTCGTGATCGGCGTCCTCGGCGTCGGCGGCCCTGTCGAGGAGTACGGACCAGAGGCGAAGCGAAACGCCGAGGTGCACCGCAACTTCCGCAACGCGATGGCCGCGCCTGCGGCCATGCCCGAGTTCGCGGGCACGGTCGCCGCCGTCCGCACCGAGGTCTTCTGGGATCGCGAGTATGTCTCGATCAAGGCGCGCGAAAACGCGCTCAAGCCCGACATCGACAAGATCCGCGCCGAGGTCAAGGACGGCACGCGCACGCGCGCCGACGGCGATGCCGCGATCGACGCGCTGCTTGCCCAGCGCTTCGACGCGCGCGAACTCACGATCCTCCGCGACAGCGTCTCGAACCAGGAGTACCACTACCTCGGTTCGGCGCGCATCCTCGCGCCCATCGGCCAGGCGTTCGCCGAGTCGGCGGTTGCTCTCATGAAGCAGGGCGCGTCGAACGGCGCCGCGAAGGAAGGTGCGCGTTGACTTCGCTCGTTGCGCGCTTCCGTGCCGCGGGTCTCGCGGCTGTGACCGCCGTCGTCATCGCGATCACCGCGGCCGCGCCCGCAGCGCCGCCGAAGAAGCAGGTCGAGATTCCCGACTTCACCAAGGGTGAAGCGGTGCCCGAGGGCATGACCCACGACTGGAACCTCGGACCGACCGGCTTGCGCGGATGGATGTACA
>CAIOCH010000218.1 GCA_903856525.1 uncultured bacterium
AGCACCGCGTCGCGGTCGAACATCTCGTAGAAGTCGCCCATCCGGAAGAAGAGGATGCAGTCGGGGTGATCCTTCTTCGCCTTCGCGAACTGCCGCATCGCGGGTGTCGCGAAGTGGGGGTTGAGCGCGGGGTCGGCCCACGACACGTCACGGGCTGCATCGCGGGCGGAGGCTGGTGCGGCGGATGGGCTCACTCTCCGCCGAGAATAACCTGCGCCGAGCCGATTTCAGAGCGGCGTGCGTGCCAATCGCCCGAGGCATGGCTGCCCTGCCGTACCCCGGACATCACCACCGAGACCGTGCCCCAAAAACGACGCAGGACCCTCGCGGGCCCTGCGTGCTCTCAAGTGGAGTGGATGAGGATCGAACTCACAACCTCCTCGATGCGACCGAGGCGCTCTCCCAATTGAGCTACCACCCCATGGGAGGGTCGGGAGTATACCACGGGGTTTGGAGCATGCCAACCGCTCTGCCGCGGGGAAATCGCGCCGATTCGTCCGCTATCCTCTCCGCCCCATGCCGTTTGTCCACACGCTGCTCGCTGCGCTTCCCGCCCAGGCCGCTCCAGAGGCAGCGGTCGCCGCGCCGCCGGAGGGAGGGATCTCGTCGGGATGGCAGATCACCCTCTACTGCCTCGCGGTCGGCATCGCCTCGCTCGCCGGAGGCGCGCTCGCGGCCAACCTCAAGCTGAGCCACCGCCGGTTGCAGTTCGCGCTGAGCTTCGTGGGGGGCACCATGCTCGGGGTGGGTGTGCTGCACTTGCTGCCGCACGCGATCATCATCGCGCTCGAGTCGAAGGCGGCGGGTGAGGGCGCGATGAGCCACGGCGCGCTGCATGCGTCGCTCGACGGCGTGGTGCTGGCGGTGGTGCTCGGCTTCATGTCCATGTTCCTGCTGGAGCGGTTCTTCCACTTCCACCAGCACGAGTCGCCCGAACACGCGGGTCATCACGACTGCTGCGACGATGGTTGCGATGCGCACGCGGCGGGGCAGGGGTCGGGTCATGGGCACGGTCACGCGCATGCGCATGGACGCAAGCCGAGGAAGATGAACGAGCTGGGGTGGATCGGCGCTGCGGTCGGACTCACCCTTCACAGCATTCTTGAAGGCGTCGCGCTGTCGGCTGCGGTGCTCGCGGCTGCGGCGCACGGCGACACGGGGGTGATCGCGGGCCTCTCGACCTTCGTCGTCATCCTGCTGCACAAGCCGTTCGACGGTCTCACCATCACCACGCTGGTGCGCGCGGCGGGGCGGCCGGCGGGCTTCGCGCACGCGGTGAACGCGGTGTTTGCGCTCGTCGTGCCCGTGGGCGCGGCGATGCTGTGGCTCGGGGTCTCGCAGAACGGTGCGGAGATCCTGCCCTATGCGCTGGCATTCAGCGCGGGCACCTTCATCTGCATCGCCACCAGCGATCTGCTGCCCGAGCTGCAGTTCCACCGGCATGATCGCGTGGGCTTGTCGGCGGCGCTGCTTGTGGGACTCGCGCTCGCTGCGACGATCGCCCGCATCGAATCGGCGGTGGCCCAGTCCCACGACCATGCGCACCACGACCATGCGCACGACCACGATCACTCGCACGGCCTGATCAACCCCACCAAGCCTGCGCCCGCGGACACGCACGACCACGATCACTCGGATCCGAATCACAAGCACTGATCGATCTACCGGATCCCCCGGAAGGACACGCCATGAAAGTGAAGGCCGAAGTGGTCATCGCCGAGCTCAATCGCCTCCGCGGCGACGTCGACAAGGACATGACCGATCCCGAGTACTTCGCGCTGCACCACGCGCTGTGCTTCATCTCCTACAAGATGGGCGATTTCCAGCGCTACCTCGATGAGGTGGTCAAGGAGGGTGAGCATCCGTGATCGGCCGTGCGGCGAGGACCGCCGCACGGAGGGATGGTCTGCGCCGCGAGAACCGCCGCGTGGGGACGCAGCGATGACGTCCGTCGTTGCCGTCAGTCCGCGCGCCGCGCCAGTGCCAGGATGTCGTCGTAGGCGCCGCGGATACGGGCGGTGGAGCTGATTTCAAAGCCGCAGGCGCGGATCTGCCGCACGAGTTCCTCCTCGCGGTACTCGTCGAGGTGGTAGACGGGATCGTTGCGTCGGCCGTAGTTCCATGCAGGTGTGGCCACGAGCAGCATTCCCGAAGGCGCCAGCACGCGGCGCATCTCGCGCAGCGCCGCCACGGGATTCCGCAGGTGCTCCACGACATCGAGCAGCATGGCCGCGCGGAACGAACCGTCGGCGAACGGCATGTTCTCCGCGCTTCCCTGCGTGCACTCGACCCGGTCGGCGCAGCCCGCCTCGTCGAGCGCGCGCCGTGCGCTGGCAACGGCCGCCGCCTCGGGGTCAAGCGCGACCACCCGCGCGCCCGTGCGAGACAGAAGTCCTGCAAAGAGCGCGTCGCCCGCCCCGACATCCACGATCGGCGCGTCGCCCGCCGGGAGATTCGCGAGCAGGAACGCCACGATCGCGTCGGCGCGCCGTCGGTACGCGTCGTGGGTGGCGTAGAGGTTCCAGTGATACGCCCCGCGCTCGTCGTACTTGGCGAACGGCGCGGGGGCACCCCACACCTCGGCGTTCCAGCGGAGCGACGCGAGCGCGGGATTCCGCGCCACCGCATCGAGGTCGCATGCGTCGGCATCGAAACCGAAGTGGGCGCGGAAGTGGCCGCGTGCGATCCCGCAGCGGAATCCACGCGTCTCGACGACATCGTCCCCAGCGGCTGCATCGTCCACCACCGCCGCCGAGACCGCGACCACGCGGCCGGCGCGACGCCTGCGGATCTCGAGCGACATCGCCAGCATGGCCAGCGCGCCGTAGCCCGCGCGCGGATCGAGGATCGCGTCGCCGCGCGCCACGGTGAATGCGTTGCCGTCGACCACCGCCACACCCGCGTCGCAGGCGTCGACTTCGCGGTCGAACCGCTCCGCATCGCGGGGCGCGCCCCGTCCGTTGCGCACGAATCCCTTGGGATGCACCACAAACGCGCCATGCGCCGAGATTCCGTCGGCGCGCAGCCGCTTGGCGACCGCCATGCCCAGCGCATCGTGCCGCGCGAACGCGTCCTCGAGCGCGGGCAGCACACGGCGCGCGTCGACGGGATCGATGCCCGTGTCGCGCACCAGCACGCGTCCGGACGGCAGCCGCTCGAAGGCTGCGAACGGCGCGGGAGGCGCGAGCGGATCGGTGGTGGCGGACATGCTGCGGAAATCGGCCCAATTGCGGTGTTTCCTGCACTCTCCGCCCCTGCGCCGCGCGGGTATCCTCCGTGATCGCCCGCGCTTCCCAACCTGGGGTGCGGGCCGCAAGGAAACAACCATGTCCGACGCACAGCCCAGCCAGCAGAAGCCCAGCTACAAGGACTCGCTCAACCTGCCCAAGACGGCGTTCGCCATGAAGGCGAACCTCATCCAGGCCGAGCCGCAGTCGCTCAAGCGCTGGGACGAGGCGCACCTGTTCAACCGCCTCCAGTCTGCGCGCGAGGGTGCGGAGCCGTTCGTGTTCCACGACGGCCCGCCCTACGCCAACGGCCCGATCCACATGGGCCACATGCTGAACAAGGTGCTCAAGGACTTCGTCGTCCGCGGCGCGCTCATGGAGGGCCGCCGCGTGCGCTTCGTGCCGGGCTGGGACACCCACGGCCTGCCCATCGAGCACAAGGTGATGACCGAGCTCCACGAGAAGGGCAAGACCGCCAAGCTCGAGACGCTCACGCCCGAGCAGCGCCACATGGCGATCCGCCGCGAGTGCGCGGCCGCGGCGACCAAGTTCATCGGCCTGCAGGCCGAGCAGATGAAGCGCCTGCTCACGCTCGCCGAGTACGCGGATCCCTACTTCACGCTGCAGCCTGCGTACGAGGCGAAGACGCTCGAGGTCTTCGCGGATCTGATCGATCAAGGTGTCGTTGTGCGCGCGCTCAAGCCCGTGCACTGGTCGATCGCCAACAAGACCGCGCTCGCCGAGGCGGAGCTCGAGTACGAGGACCGCGAGGATCTCTCGGTATACGTCGACTTCGAGGCCGCGGACCGCGCGAAGGTCGCGGCCGCGTTCGGGCTGCTGACCGAGATGCCGGCGGATGGCGGCGAAGAGGAGGACGTCGACGAGTCCCGCTTCCTCGACATGACGCCGAGTTTCATGATCTGGACCACGACGCCGTGGACGCTGCCCGCGAACCTCGCGATCGCAGTGCACGAGCGCTACCGCTACGCGCTCGTCGAGGTCGACGGCAACACGACCATCATGGCTGCGGACCTCGTCGCGGCCGTCACCAGGAAGGCCGGCGCGGAGAAGGTCGTCGTGCGCGCCGAGTGCGACGGCGCCAAGCTCGTCGGCCTCGAGTACAAGCATCCGTTCTGCGAGCGCAAGGGCCGCGTCGTGAGCGCCGACTATGTGACGCTCGAGGACGGCACCGGCCTCGTGCACACCGCGCCCGGACACGGCGCCGACGACTACCGCACCGGCCTCAAGGAAGGCCTCCCCGCGTACTGCCCCGTGCGCGAGGACGGCACGTATGACGACACCGTTCCCGCGTGGCTGCGCGGAAAGTCGATCTGGACCGCGAACGCCGAGGTCGCCGAGCACCTGCGCGCGAGTGGCCACCTCTTCTACGACCACAAGTTCAGCCACTCGTACCCGCACGACTGGCGCTCCAAGACGCCCGTCATCTTCCGCGCGACCGAGCAGTGGTTCATCGGCGTCGATGTGCCCGTCAAGCGCGACGGAAAGTCGCTGCGCGCCCGCGCGATGGAGGCGATCGAGAAGGAAGTCGGCTTCACGCCCGAGTGGGGCCGCAACCGCATGCGCGGTATGATCGAGGCACGCCCCGACTGGTGCATCTCGCGCCAGCGCTCGTGGGGCCTGCCGATTCCCGCGTTCAGGATGGCCGACGGCTCGACCTTCCTCACGAGCGCGAGCGTGCGCGCGATCGCCAAGCGCTTTGCCGAGAAGGGCAGCGATGCGTGGTTCCAGGAATCGCCCGCCGACCTCCTGTCGCACTACGACGCGAGCAAGGATCCCGCTGCGCCGAAGGGTCTCGACATCGCGTCGCTGACGAAGCTCTATGACATCTTCGACGTCTGGTTCGAGGCCGGCAGCTCGTGGA
>CAIOCH010000219.1 GCA_903856525.1 uncultured bacterium
ACCGAACCCGCTCCCGCTCCTGCGCCCGCGCAGGACGATGCCGCCGCGAAGGCTGCCGCCGAGCAGGCCGCAGCCGAAGCCGCTGCAGCCGAAGCTGCCGCCGTCAAGGCCGCTCAGGTCGAGGCCGCCCGCACCGCCGCCCGCGAGGCGCTCGGTCGCAGCGAGTGGAAGAAGGCGATCGACCTCTGGTCGGCCGTGCTGAGCGCCGTGCCCGGCGATGCGGAGGCCGCCAAGGCCCTCGCTCGCGCGCAGGCCGCGCTCGACCAGGGCTCGCTCATCAACGAGGTCGGTACCGACATCGCGCTCCGCAAGCAGCGGGCGCAGGTCGAGGTGGCTTCGGCCGTGATGGGCGCCAACAAGTCGATCGAAAACGGCGACTTCGCGTCGGCCGAGCGCCAGGCGCTCGAGGCCAAGGCGCGCCTCGCCCGCTACGAGGGCGACTTCGCCGCCGGCGAGTTCAAGTCGCTCATGGGCCAGCTCGACAGCGCATTCGAGCTCGCGCGTCAGGGCTCGATGAACGCCGATCTGCAGCGCCGCATCCAGTCCGACGCCGAGGCGGCCAAGTCCGCGTCGGAGCGCAAGCAGTCGGAGGCCGCTGCCCGCGCCAAGGCGATCAACGACCGCCTCGACCGCGTGCGTCGCCTGCAGCTCGAACTCAAGTACGACGAGGCGATCCAGGTCGTCGACGAGATCCTCTTCCTTGATCCGAACAACGTCGCGGCGCAGACCCTGCGTCAGGCGTTCAAGGCGAGCAAGCTCTACCGCGACTACTCGGCGATCGAGGTCCGTCGCGGCGAGGCGTACGCCAACTTCTCCAAGGAGGCGCTTGACCGCACCGTGCCCCCGACCCCGAATGTCACGGGTCCCGGCCCGAAGTCGGTGTCGAGCCTGCTCGAGTACCCCGAGGATTGGCCTGCGCTGAGCGAGATGCGCCTCCGCAACCGCGCCAGCGGCTACAGCGAGACCCCGGCCAACCGCCAGGCGATGGCTGCGCTCGGCAAGGCGTATTCGTTCCAGTTCGACGGCAACCAGCTCGACGCGGTGTTCAACTACATGCGCGATGTGAGCAAGGTCGACTTCTATCCCGACTGGAAGGCCCTCGAGGGCATGGGCATCCGCCCGGATGACACCATCACCGTGGCGCTCGAGAATGTGCCCACCGAGGTGGCCCTCAAGCGCGTGATGGAGCAGCTTGGCGACGAGAGCGAGCGCCCCGACTACGCGGTCGAGGACGGCGTGGTCGTCATCAGCAGCCCGGACCAGCTCCGTAAGAAGACCCTGACGATCGTCTACGACATCCGTGACCTCCTCTTCGAGGTGCCCTACTTCGACAACGCTCCTGACTTCAACCTCGGCTCGGCGCTCCAGCAGGGCGGCCAGCAGGGTGGTGGCGGCGGTGGCGGCATGGGCGGCGGTGGCGGTGGCTTCGGTGGCGGTGGCGGTGGTGGCGGCTTCGGCGGTGGCGGCGGCGGCATGGGCGGCGGTGGCGGTGGTTCCGGCGGCGGTGGTGGCCTCATCGGCGACCCCGGCGAGGATCCCGAGCGCAAGAGCCGCGAGGAGCTGATCGAGCAGATCACGGAGATCATCCAGGAGCAGGTTGACCCCGATGGATGGCGTGACGCGGGTGGAGACACCGGCCGCATCCAGGAGCTCAACGGCAACCTGATCATCACCAACACGGCGCGCAATCATCGCGATATCGAGGGTCTGCTCACGCAGCTCCGCGCCATCCGCGCGCTCCAGATCAACTACGAGACCCGCGTCATCGCGGTCACGAGCGACTGGTTCGAGCAGATCGGCATCGATCTCGACCTGTACTTCAACACCAACGACGGCATGTTCGACCAGGCCCGCGCGGTCGATCCGAACTTCAACCTGAGCGACTTCTTCGTCCAGGACGGCAGCCAGCGTGGCGAGGTCAAGGATCCGATCATCTTTGGCCCGGTCGATCGCGGCGAGGATTCGATCGCGAACACCGACGCCCCGCCGTTCGGCGTGCCGAACGATGATGGAACCGACATCAACTATGTGTACGGTCCGACCGGCGCCCCGATCCGCCGCGCAGACGGCTGGCGTCCGGTGGGCTTCACCCAGAACTCGTACGGCATCACCGACACCCTCGCGGGTGGCGCGGTGGGCGGCATCGGCCAGGCCATCCTGCTGAGCGGCGCCGCTGGTGCGACCACGGGCTTCAGCTACATGGACGACATCCAGGTCGACTTGCTCATCAAGGCGACCCAGGCCGATCAGCGCAACGTGGTGCTCACGGCGCCGCGCCTCACGCTCATGAACGGCCAGCGCTCGTTCATCACCATCGCCAAGCAGATCGCGTACATCTCGAACGTGATCCCCGTGGTGGGTGACGCCAGCACGTCGTTCCAGTCGGTGCCCGGATACGTGCAGGACGGCTTCGTCCTCGACATCGAAGGCGTGGTCTCGTCCGACCGCCGCTACGTGACCATGACGGTGCACTTCGACACCAGCACGCTGCTTGGTTTCGATTCGGTGACCGTGACTGGCGCCGTCGGTGGCACGGGCACCACCGGTGGCCGTGGCGCGACCTCCGAGGCCGAGATTCAGCTGCCCGAGCTGCAGGTGCAGTCGATCCGCACGACGGTGAGCGTGCCTGACAAGGGCACCATCCTCCTCGGCGGTCAGCGCCGGTTCGAGGAAGTCGAGATCGAGTCGGGTGTGCCCGTCCTCTCCAAGATCCCGATCGTGAACCGCTTCTTCACCAACCGCATCGACAGCGAGCAGGAACTCACGCTCGTCATGCTCATGCGACCCGAGATCGTGATCCAGAGCGAGAACGAGGAGCTGCTCTTCCCGGGCCTCGTCGATCAGCTCAACAACATCGGCGGCTGAGCCGCGCGAAACAGACCAGTCCCCGCGGCGGCGAGCATCCCTCGCCGCCGCGGTGTTTTTACGGCCGGATTGCCGGGACTGCGGGCGATCGGTGGCGTGACCGCGTGTGCTATCGTGCACGCAGGTAGGAGCGACCTATGCCGGCACCTTCATCGCACATCAGCATCCGCAGGATCGACGGGATCATCCGCATCGACTTCGTTGATCGGAACATCCTCGACGAACTCAATATCCACCAGATCGGCGAGGAGCTGCTCTCGTGCGTCGAGAGCGAGATGCGCCCCAAGGTCGTCATCGTGTTCGAGAACGTCGAGCACCTGTCGAGCGCCGCGTTCGGCACGCTCATGAAGTTCCTCGAGCGGGTGAAGGTGCGCGATGGCCATCTGCGGCTCTGCGCCATGAAGCCGCGCGTGTTCGAGGGCTTCACCATCACCAAGCTCAATCGGCTCTTCTCCATCCACGCGGACTTCGCCGCGGCGGTGGAGAGCTTCAAGTAACGATTCGGGATCCGCGGCGATGACCAACGAGGCGCCCGCTTTCCGTCTGGATCTGACCCTGCGCGAGCTGCGCACCGGGTTGGAGTCGGTGCAGGCGCAGGTTGCCGACGCCCTCGAGGCGCACGGCTACGGCGAGGGCGCGATGTTCGCCATGCGGCTGGCGCTGGAGGAGGCGATCGTGAACGCGTTCCGCCATGGAAACCGCAGCGATCCGGCGAAGGTGGTCTTCTTCCGCTGTGCGGTCGACGGTGCCGAGGCGGCGTTCGAGGTCGAGGATCAGGGGCCCGGCTTTGATCCGCGCACGATCCCTGATCCCACCGAGGATGAGAACATCGAGATTCCCTCCGGCCGCGGCGTGATGCTTATCAAGGCGTACATGACCGACGTGGAGTTCGTGAAGCCTGGCAACAAGCTGCGGATGCGCTACGCCAAGCAGGCCGCCGCGGACGCGTCGTGACTTGGCCACGGGTGGGTTCGCCGCGGTGCATCCAGATCCCGGTATCAGCGCCCGCTGATCGTCGACTCGAGCTGCAGTTCGTAGATCCGTGTATCGGATGATGGCGGGATCAGGTTGCCGCCCGCATCGAAGGTGGGCGCGTAGCGCTCCCACGTCGCCCCGTGCAGCACGATCCAGCAGCGCGCACGCACCGTGTGGGTGCCGGGTTCCAGCGTGCCGAGTTCGGTGCGGAACACCAGCATGTCCTCGGGCAGCACGCGCAGCTGTCCGTTGGCACGCCAGAACGCCTCGATATCGTGCAGGAAGAGCGACCACGCGGCAGGTGGCGACCAAGCTCCGCCGTCGACCGACACGCCGCCGAACACCAGGCGCGGTGTGCTGCGTTGGCCGAAGACCAGCGCACCGAAGTCGGGCTGCACGACCGTGGTGATGCGGTCGCCGTCGCGGTCGAACTCCAGCCGTGCCTGCACGACCGTGCGCGCGGCGCGCTCGATCACATCGTTGGAGAGCTTGCCCGCGGCAATGGCGTTTGGGAGGAAGTCGAAGTCGAAGAGCGGCCGTGCGCCACCGGGCGCGGCGTGCGTGATCAGGAGGTCC
>CAIOCH010000220.1 GCA_903856525.1 uncultured bacterium
ATCGATGGCCGCCCACGGCGAGAACTCGCGGGCGAGGTGGTTGTTGAGACCGTAGCTCGTCCGACGGAACACGCCGGTCGTTCCCGACACGGGAACACCCTCGCCGCCGCTCTCGGCCGACCAATGCGGGCTGTCATCGAGCGGGGAGCGGATCTGCGCCGTATCGCAGTAGCCGCGCCGTGCGAGGACATCGACGAAACTCTCGCTCGATCCCTGCTCGAGACCACCGTGGGGCAGCCGCGCGTCGATGAGCCAGCCCGCCTCGTCGGCGGAGTAGGCGAGCGACGCCTGCTGCAGCGACCGCAGGTTGGCCAGGCAATTGGTCGCCTTGGCCCGCCGATGCATCGACTGCAGCGCAGGAAAGAGGAGCGCGATGATCGCCGCCACGATGGCGATGACCGAGAGAAGCTCGACGAGCGTGAACGCGCGCCGGACCTGCATGCGGCGATGCGCATGCGGGAGTGCATGGAAAGTCAACGAAGCTCCAGATGCGGAGGGGCGGAGACCGCGCGTGTGGTTGCACGCGCGGGCAATCGGACGGAACGGACGCTCCGCGCGCAAGGCGCGGGCGCACACGCAACCGACTCAGGCCTTCGCTGGAGGAGGTCGTGCACCGAGCGCCGGGATGGGCGCAGGGGCCGGGATCTGGGACGCCTCGCGATCGTGTGCGATGGCGAGGAGCTCGACGACCTGGATGAACGGCGACGCGAGCACCGGTGCGGGCGTGAGCGCCGAAAGTTCGTCGCACACGGGGCAGTCGTCGTGGTTCGCGTCGCCACCGATGGGCGTGGTCGAGCCGTGGCGATGCGAATCGGCCCCGCAGGTCGAATGCGTCTGGCACGCACCGCCGCCGTGCGCCGTCATCAAGTGCGCCACGCGCGCCACCCCGCCGCTCGAAAGCAGCGTGGCGATGATGGAGAGGATGAGGGCGATGCGCCTCAAGGGGAGCCGAGGATAGGACACGCGGGGGGGAGCGGTCAATCGCATTCCCCGTTCGCGTTCTCGGTCCGTACCGCGACCGCGGGAGCGATGCGGTCGTTCGCGGGCAGCGGCTCGATCGCCAGCACCGCACCGCGCTCGGCGTCGAGGAACGCGCGGTTCTGCGCGCTGACCTCGCGGTCGAGCAGGCGCATGAGATGCATGGCGCCATCGCCGCGGCAGACCCAGCGCTCGGTCTTTCCGCGGCTTCCGAGGGTGTCGGTGACGAGCCGCACGATCCGCGCGTCGCGTGCGGGTGCCGCGTCGCCCGGCG
This sequence comes from uncultured bacterium, assembly GCA_903856525.1. GTDB lineage: Bacteria > Planctomycetota > Phycisphaerae > Phycisphaerales > SM1A02 > QWPT01. The sequence continues at coordinate 1,253 of CAIOCH010000220.1, forward strand.
CCGTCGCGAGGAACGAGAAGAGCGCCCGCTCGTCGCGGCGCCGCACGATGCGGTCGATCGCAGCCACGCGCGGCGTTGGATCGACGATGCGCGCCTCGTGGCACCAGTCGCCCTCGCGCGCCAGCATCGGGCAGGCCTGCTGGTGCAGGCAGGGCGCCACGACATGCATGCCACCGAGCGCAAGCATGGTGTCGCGCAGCGACATGAGCGCGCGCGTCGTCGTGCGCAGCGCGGGCTCGATCACCACGAGCGGCGCCGCCCGCGCCCAGTTCGCCACCATCTGCGTGGTCTCGCGCGCGTGCATGGTGTCCTGCGCGGCGAGGAGCTCGTTGAGCGCCGTCTGGCACACGATCAGATCGCACGCAGGCGGAGTGAAGCGGCGGAAATCCCGCGCCTCGATCATCAGACTGGGCCGCGCGCCGCACGCCTCCGCCGCGGCGCGCACGCTCGCCTCGTACGCGCGCGCCGCAGGCTCGCCGAGCTCGACCGCGTGCAGCGTCACGCGCACCGCAGCCGGACGCCCGCGCCGCGCCCGCTCGCCCGCGAGCCATGCGAGCACTCCGGTGCTCGTGGCGCCCACACCTGCCCCGAGGTCGACCACCCGCAGTTCGTCCCGCAGGGCGAGCGACGCGAACGCCTCGCTGCGCCGCGCGCACTCCTCGAGGGCCAGCGCGACCTTTGGCGCATCGCTCGCCAGGAAGTACTCCCGCTTGGCGGCGAGATGCATCGCATCGGCCTGTTCCCGCGCGAGGTCCCCGCGCCCGGTCGTGTAGAGATCGCTCAGCCGCGCCACGGCCCGCGCGAGCTCCGCGTCGGGCGTCGCGGCAGGCGCCGACGCGTGCGCGCGCTCGACCGCCTCGATGCAGGCTCGTGCAGCGGGGTGCAGCAAACGCGCGCGGAGGGATTCGAACCCCCAACCGTCGGTTCCGAAGACCGATGCTCTATCCAATTGAGCTACGCGCGCAGGACGCGAAGCGTACCGCGGCCGCCGCCGTCCGAAAAGCCCGCTGCGGTCGTCCCGCGCAAGAAGTGCTACCCTTCCCACCCCCGAAGGAGACACGCAATGGGATTCATGACTGGCAAGCGCGGACTGGTGACGGGTGTCCTCCATGAGACGAGCATCGCCACCGCGATCTCGCAGAGCCTCCTGCGCGAGGGCGCGGAGTGCATCTTCACCCACATGCCCGGCGAGAAGATGGAGCGCCGCACGCGCAAGCTCGTCGAGGGCATGGGTGTCGCCAGTCCATGGCTGCAGCCGATGGATGTGGCCAGCGACGCCGACATCGCCGCGTGCTTCGAGCGAGTGGGCAAGGACTTCGGCGAGATCGACTTCGTGGTGCACTGCATCGCCTTCGCCGACAAGGACTGGCTCAAGCTCGGCAGGTTCGCCGCCACTCCGCGCGCGGTCTTCGCCAACGCGCTCGACATCTCGGCGTTCAGCTACATGGCCATGGGCAACGCCGCGACGCCCGTCCTCAAGGACGGCGGCTCGATGATCGGCCTGTCCTACTACGGCGCCGAGAAGGCCGTGCCCGGCTACAACGTGATGGGTGTCGCCAAGGCGGCGCTCGAGGCGGCCAACCGCTACCTCGCCATGGAGCTCGGCCGCGTCAAGAACATCCGCTGCAACCTCGTGTCGGCGGGGCCGATCAAGACGCTCTCCGCTGGCGCCGTCGGTGGGTTCGACGCGATCCTCGACCGCATCCCGCAGGTGGCTCCGCTTCCGCGCAACATCACGGCCGCCGAGGTGGGCGATGCCGCCGCGTTCCTGCTCAGCGATCTCTCGCGGGGCACGACCGGGCAGGTGCTGTATGTCGACAGCGGGTACTCCGCGATGGGACTGTGATCCGCGCGATGCCGCGGAACCGTGATGTCGGGGCGGCGGTCACGCTCCGCGAGGATCCGCCGCGCCCGGATCGGGGATCCGGAGATCCCTCACGCGCGGATCGAACATCCACGGCCGTGTGTTGTCGCGATCAGTCTTGGGCACCAGCCGCTCGCGGATCGCCTCGCGCAGCGCGACCAGGCCCGCGCCCGTGTGGGCGCTGAGCGCGATGTCGGCGCGGGCGCGCGCGCCGTCCGAAGCCGCCTCCGCCGAGTCGATCTTGGCGTAGACGCGCACATCCGCCGGTCGCGGCAGGTCGAGCCACGGAATCCCCGGCGCAGCAAGCGAGATCACGAGGTCCGCGTCGCGCAGCAGCGTCTGCGCCAGGCCGATCGCCTCACGCTCGATGGAGTCTTCGGTCTCGCGTACGCCGGGTAGGTCGAACCACTCGACGACGAGACCCGCAAGGTCGATGCGCGCGCTCACGGCATCGCGCGTCGTTCCCGCCTCGGGCGACACGATCGACGCATCGCGGCCGAGCAGGGCGTTGGAAAGCGAGCTCTTGCCCGCATTCGGTGCGCCCACCAGCACCACGCGCGCGGGGTCGACGAGGCGCATCAGCCGCGCGCTGCGGGCCACATCCTCAGCGGTCAGCGGCGCGTTCCCGTGCGCGATCCAGCGGTCACCCTGCGCCAGCAGCGGCTTGAGTGCCAGCGGGCTCGCGGCGCGGGCCAGGGTCGCGAGCGCGAGCGCCTCGATGGGCGTCGCCGCCTCGGGAAAGAGATCGGTCGGATCGAGTTCCGCGCGCATGGCCAGCGGATCGTCGATCCAGTTGGCGCCGCGCGACGAGAGCCACTCGGCCAGACGCTCGACGATGCGGGTGCCGCCGTGGGGCATGAGTTGCGCGCGCTCCGGCGCGAGCCGCGCCACCAGTCCCGCGTCGATGCCGCCGAACTCGCGCACGCGCAGACCGCCGACCTCGACATCGCGGCCGCACAGCGCGGTGAGCGCTGGCGTCACATCTCCAACGAGCTCCACGACGGCCACCGCTCCGACTCCGTGCGGTGTCGCGCGGTAGCAGGCGATCTCGAGCGGCGTGGGGGTCACTGCGCTCATACAGGAGGCTCGATCGGTCGGATCGGAGGGCGACTTGTGCGAATCCCCTCGCGGCGGGGCGGTGCGCTTCCAGTGGATCCGATGCCGCGGATCACTCAGTCATGTCCGCATCCACAGTCGTCGCCGCAGCCGGTTCCGTGGTCGCCTCCATGGTCGTGCGCGTGGCCATGCCCGTCGCCACCATCCCCGAGTTCCGCGGTTCCGCGCCGCGCCTGCTTGGGTTCCACCTGCTGCGGCAAGAGCGAGAATCCCGCGGTCCCCGTGCGTTCGGCGGCGGGGCGCTCCTCGAACGCACCCTCCTCGTCCGGCTCCAGCGCCGACTTGGCGGCGAGCGCCACGCCGCGCAGCACGAGATCGGGCACGATCTGATTCACCAGCTCGTCATCCGAGAAGAGCGCCGCCGCGTCGCCGCCCGTGGCCACCACGAGGGGGAAGCCACCGTACTGCTCCGCGTACTTCTCGATCAGGCGCCACGCCAGCCCGCGGACCCCGTGGTACACGCCGCGCAGCATCGCCTCGCGGGTGTTCGGACCCCACGCGAGGCCCTCCGGCACCGCAAAGTCGATCGCAGGCAGCGCCGCCGTGTGGGCGTGCATCGCCTGCAGCTGCATGCGCAGGCCCGGAGCGATCGCGCCGCCGTGAAAGACGCCCTCGCCGTCGACGAAATCGATCGTGACGCAGGTGCCTGCATCGATCACGATGCACGCCTGCTTGAGCTTGGCGTACGCGGCGGCGGCGTTGAGCAGCCGATCGACGCCCGGTCGCGCGCCGGCGTCGAGGCAGGTGCCGATCGGGGCAGGCATGTCGTCGGGCACGGTGTAGATGTCGCAGGAGAGCTGGTCGCGCAGCGCGCCCACCAGCGCGTCCGACACCGGCTTGTTCACGCTCGCCACCACGACCGACGAGCCCACCTCCGCGCCGATCGACTCGTAGAGCCGCATCGCGGCCTCGATGGCGCCCGCGAGGTCGTCTTTGGCGATGAACACGACCTCGTCGGGATCCTCGCCGCGGAACGCCGCGAGCTTGATGCGGGTGTTGCCGACCTGGATCGCGAGGACGGGGGGATGGTTCGCTTCGTGCATGTGATTCTCCGCGTGGTCTGGCAGCATCGATCGATCAATCGATCGATCGTGAGGTTCGGGTCAGGGGACTCGGCAGGGGTGGGAGGGTGCGGACGACGCCTGCATCGCCGCTGCGATGTCGTCGCGCATCTGTTCGAACAGGCGCCGCGTGACGGGCCCTGTGCGGCCGTCGCGCACGGGTTGCCCATCGAGCCGCGTGACCGCGCTCACGAAGCGCCGGCTCGAGGTGATCATGAGCTCGTCGGCGAGCGCGAGTTCCTCCGTTCGCACGCGCCGCACCTCGGAGGGCACGCCGGCTCGACGCGCGGCAGCCAGCAGGTCGGCGCGCGCGGTGCCTTGCAGGATGGGCGGATCCTCGGCGATCGGCGTGGTCACCAGCACTCCGTCGCGCACCATCGCCATGTTCGAGTAGGCGCCCTCGCCCACGAACCCGTCGCGCACGAGGATCGACTCGGCCGCACCGCGCGCATCGGCGTCGAGGAGATGCAGGATGTTGCCCATGAGCGACAGCGTCTTGATCTCGCACAGCCTCCAGCGCATGTCCTCGGCCACCACCGCCGCGATCTCCTGCGGCGCCACCAGCGACGAGATCGGCTCCGCGCGCGTGGCCATGGCGAACACCGTGGGCGTGAGCGGCTCCGTGGGCACATGGGAGCGCACGGTGCCCGCGCCGCGCGTGACCTGCAGGTACACGACTCCGTCGCGGAGATCATTGGCGGCGAGCAGCGACCGGGCGATCGCGCCCAGCTGTGACGCGTCGAACCCGCGGATCCGCGCCAGCTCCAGGCTCCGCGCCAGCCGCCGCGCATGGGCGTCGAGCCCGACGAGATGCCCGTCGAATGCGCGCAGCAGTTCGTACACGCCGTCGCCGAACAGGAAGCCGCGGTCGAGCGGGCTGATGCGCGCGTCGCGTTCGTCGAGGATGGAGCCGTTCAGGTGGATCTTCACGGAAGTGTTCCCTGGCGCAATCGCCATTCGCCGCTCACCCGCGCGCTGCGCGCACGAACGCCTCGATGCGCCGTGCATCGAGCGGGTTCCACCACACGCCGTCCTGCTTGAGGTCGCTTCCCACGATCACCGCATCGGCCACGGCCAGCACCTCGCGCACGCTCGCGGCCGTCGCGCCGCTGCCCGCGAGCACCGGCAGCCTGCACGCCTTGCGCGCCGCCGACAGATCCGAGATCGGCGTCGCCACGCCCGTCGAGTTTCCCGTCACGATCACGCCATCGGCCCCGAAGAACTGCGCCGCATGCGCATGCTCGGCGAGAGACGTGTCGGCGGTGATCGCGTTCGCCGTGTGCTTCTTCTTGATGTCGCAGAAGATCGCGATCCGCTCCGCCACCGCCCCGAGTGCGCGTCGGTAGCGCAGCAGTGGTGCCGCATCCGCCTCCGCCAGAAGTCCCTCGTCGGCCACCGCCGCGAACACGAAGCCCTCGGCGCGGATGAACGAGCACTCCGCCGCCAGCGCCACCGCGAGCGCAGCACGGTTCGCGCCCGCGAGCACCTGCACGCCCAGCGGCAGATCGACCGCCGCCCGCACCTCGCACGCCGCCCGCGTGAACGCCGCCACCGTCTCGGCTCCCACGTCGCGCATCAGGTAGGGCGCGTCGTGCATGTTCTCGATCAGGATCGCGTCGAAGCCCGCGGCCGCCAGCACCCGCGCCTCCTCCACGGCGTGACGCGCGATCTCCCGCGGCGACAAGGACGCGCGGGGCGACCCCGGCAGGGCCGGCAGATGGATCATCGCCACGATGGCGCGGTCGGAACCGAGGATCGAGGCGGTGCCTCGCGGGGGGAACGGGGTGGTCATCGGTCGGGCTCGTGCTCGGACTCGTGGCGGACGCGGCGGGGCCGCGCGCGGAAGCGGCAAGTGTAGTGGGTTGCCGCGGGGGACCGCCCCTCCTATCCTCCGCGCCCCCCGACCGTCCCCAGCCGCACACGGCCGCCCTTGGAAGGGCCGCCCGACGGGACCGCGGCGGGGCACCTCGGAACGGCAGGAGCACCCCATGGCAGTCCGCATCGCAATCAACGGCTTCGGCCGCATCGGCCGCCTCGTCTACCGCATCGCCCACCAGCGCGGCTGCTTCGACATCGTGGGCGTGAATGACCTTGTGCCCGCCGACAACCTGGCCTACCTGCTCAAGTACGACTCCACCCACGGCCGCTTCGGCGCCGAGGTCAAGGCCGACGGCGAGTCGATCGTGGTGAACGGCAAGCCCACCGCCTGCTCTGCGGTCAAGGACCCCGCCCAGCTCCCATGGAAGGCCCAGGGCGTCGACTATGTGCTCGAGGCCACCGGCCTCTTCACCGCCATCGAGGACGCCCGCAAGCACCTCGACGCGGGCGCCAAGCGCGTGCTCATCTCCGCTCCCACCAAGAGCGAGAAGGAAGTCCCCACCTTCGTCTACGGCGTCAACTGCTCCAAGTACGACCCTGCGGTCCACACCATCGCCAGCAACGCCAGCTGCACCACCAACTGCCTCGCGCCCGTCGTGAAGGTGCTGCTCGACACCTGCGGCATCGAGGAGGGGCTCATGACCACCGTGCACGCGGTCACGGCCACGCAGCCCACGCAGGACGGTCCCTCCAAGAAGGACTGGCGCGGCGGCCGCAACGCCTACATGAACATCATCCCGAGCTCGACCGGCGCCGCCAAGGCGTGTGCGCTCGTGCTGCCCGAGACCAAGGGCAGGCTCACCGGCATGAGCTTCCGCGTCCCGACCGCCAACGTCTCGTGCGTCGACCTGACCTTCCTGCCCGCCAAGGCCACCAGCCTCGAGGCGATCAACGCCGCCATGAAGGCCGCCAGCGAGGGGCCGCTCAAGGGCATCCTCGGCTACACCGAGGAGGAGGTCGTCTCGAGCGACTTCATCGGCGACTGCCGGAGCTCGATCTTCGACGCCAAGGCCGGCATCCAGCTGTCCGACCGGTTCTTCAAGATCGTGAGCTGGTACGACAACGAGTACGGCTACGCCAACCGCTGCGTCGACATGCTCGCCATGATGGCCCAGAAGGACGGCAAGCTCGGGTGAACGCCTGAGCCGCACGCAATCCTGCGTGCGCGGTGAATCCACTCCAACTTGTCCGCGAATCGCGCGCCCGCATGAACGCAGAGCTCTTCCTTTCGCCCGTGGCGGCCCTGCCGTCGGTGCTCCAGACCGCCTCGACGCTGCTCGAGGCCAAGCCTGTCCTGTTCCCGATCGCCGACGCGTGGTGGATCTACGCCGCCTTCGTCGCGTTCGTGATCGCCATGCTGGCGCTCGACCTCGGCGTCTTCCACCG
>CAIOCH010000221.1 GCA_903856525.1 uncultured bacterium
GCATGGCGCCGCGCGTGGAGGCTGGGCACGCCCTTCGGCAGCCTCGTCCGCCAGCGCGAGCCACATCCGACACTCGCACCGTGGACTGGTTCCCAAGCGGCCACAACGACCGAGGCCTCCCTGTCGCGGGCGATTCGGTTCTTCGCGGGCGATTTCTTCCCGCAGGTGGATGCCGCGATCGCCGTCATCGAACTCGGCACCCACGGTGCGCTGCCGCGCTTCGCGGCACTCTCGCCGGACCAGTTCGGGACGCTCATGTCGTGCGCCCCCTTGCCCCCTCAGGCGATCGACCTGATCCGGATCGGCCTGCTGCGAGGTCAGGAGACTCAGGATGGAGCCGAGGATGGAGCCAGGGATGGAGCCAGTCATGGCGCGAAGGATGGCGCGAAGGACGGCGCCGAGAGCGGGACCGAAAGCGGGATCCACGCACTCGCACTCATGCCCGAGTTCGGCCAGCCGGACCGCGTGCCCAATGCGTGGCGCGAGGTGTGGGATCGTCTCACGGCGGATCTCTCGCTTGCCCTGAGCGATGCCGCATCGCGCGACCTCATTGGATTCTCCGCCGCTGAGCTGGGTCGACTGCCGAGCGAGGCGCGGCAGGCCTACCTGCTGGCATACCTCCAGCGACTGGGGACCGATGCGGACATCTACTTCCCCGTATCCACGTCCGAACCCCGCAAGTCGACCCCGACCCGGGAGCGCGACCTGGTGCAGATGGGGCGCTGGCGTTTCCTCGATGCCATCGTGTTTGCCGCGGCGGAGCTTCCGAGCGGTACGGTTCGGCAGCATCTCCCCCTGCGGGCGCTCGCGGCCGCGCTCCAACAGGAGGCGTTCGATCGACTCCCTGCCTCCGATCCCGAAGTCGCGGAACTCTTCGACTACAGCGGACCGAACGCCCGGAGCGTGTGGACGCGGGCATGGCGTCGACTCACGGAGAGGCCGGGGGACGCAGGATCCACGGACGCTGGATCCACGGGCGTAGCGCTCGCACGCGCCGCAGTCCTGCGGTCCATCGAGCAGGGACGGCTGACCCTTCGCGCACTGCGTGCCGGCACGCTGGAACGGCTGCAGGGCGACCCGCGACGTGACACCGAGAGCGAGATCGCTCGCCTGCTCATGGCCGATGAGGCGATCTCGCACCAGCTCGTGCGACAGGTCGCCGACAGCGCGGACATCTCGTTCCTCGCGCGGGTGGGTGGAGAGCGGGTGATCGACACCTTCGACGATGCGATGGTCGCCCAGCTCGTGCATGCGGCATGCGATGGCGATGAAGACGGACGCTTCGCGGCACTGCTGGCGCGGATCGCGAAGCGGGCGCAGGCAGCGGTCACCGAACGATCACAGCTGACGGTGGCGCGCCTGAAGGAGCCGATCGTGCGCGGTGATCGGAGTTGGGACAATTGGAACAGCAATGTTCCGCCCCAATGCGAGGCGCTGTGGGCGGTCCATCGCCATATCGAGGCGATCGCGGCGCGCGTGTGCACGGGAGCGGGCGCCACGATGAAGCCGGCACCGGAGCTCGAAGCGGAGCGACGCGTTCTCCCCGGGTACCCCGCGAACGGGCCTCGCCTCCCCTTGCCCCAGCCGGTGCGGAACCGTGCGGACATCGCGCGGGCGCTGCTGCGCATCATCGGTCTCTCCTTCAGCCGCTGCGAGATCTCGCTGTCGCTGGTGCAGGGGTTGACGCGGACCGCGGGTGGACGGGATGCGGCGGAGCTCATGCGTGGCGCGGTCATCGGACGGCGCCAGGTCCGCCGAGGCAAGTTGTCGGTGCGCAAGGCGATCGACGACGCGATGAGCGTCGCACTCGAACTCGGCCACCAGGGGCTTGCGGACGAGTTCCCACAGCTCGTCGATGCCTATCTCGCGGAGTCAGGCGCGGCCGAGCCACTCGATGCCCGCTATGTCACCCACCGGATCCAGAAGAAGCGCGGCGGCATCCGAGAGATCCACGAGCCGGATCCCGACCTCAAGCGCCTGCAGCGCAAGATCCTCTGGCGCATGCTGTCGGGCGTCCCGCTGTCGAAGCACGCCCACGGCTTCATCCCTCGCCGCGGAACCCGCACGAACGCGGCAGTCCATGCGCGGCAGCGCGTGGTGCTCAACGTCGACATCCGCAACTTCTTCGGCTCGCTTCCGATCGAGCGCGTGCGCGCAGCGATCGCCCAGGTCCGTCGCGGCGCGCTCTCGCCGGCCGCGGTCGACCTACTGGTCAAGATCGTGACCCGCGAGGGCACCTTGCCGCAGGGGGCGCCCACGAGCCCGGCGATCACCAACATCGCGCTGCGACACGTCGACGGCATCCTCCACAAGGCGTGCACGCGCGTTGGCATCCGCTACACCCGCTACGCCGATGACCTCACGTTCTCGGGAGCGGACGGGCCCGTCCAGCGCATCGTTCCCCTCGTGCGCGATGTGCTCCAACCCGTCGGGCTCGAGCTCCACCCCGACAAGACGCACGTCTACCGCAGCGGCCGACGCCAGCTCGTCACGGGACTGGTGGTCAATGACCGGCCGAACCTCCCCCGCCGCGATCGCCGCAAGCTCCGCGCCGCCGCGCACGCGCTCTCGCTCGGTCACACGATGCACTGGAACGGCGCATCGATGACGCCGTCATCCTTCACGGGCCGGCTGGCGTATCTCGCGACCGTCAGCGCCCAAGAGGCCAAGGCGCTGCGGATCCGCGCCGGCCTGGAAGCCCCAGCGGAGGACGAGGACGGACGCGACGACAACAAGGCGACGAGCACGGAGGCACAGGACCAGCCATGAGTACCGAACGGATCTCGCGCAACCAGCGGAGCGTGCACGAGGATGTGCTCGGCAGCGACCTGCACGCCGCCATGCTGCCGCTGCTGGCCGTGACCGCGGCTTTCGGTGACGGTGAGCCTCGGAATCGGGCTGCGGCGCACCTCCAGAGCATCCGCGATGCGTACGAACTCGACGCCCTCTCGCGCGACCGCATGCAGGATGCGCTCGCGCGGCACCGCGGAACCGTCCTCGAGCCGTTCCATTGTCCGAGCGAGCTGTTTGGACCCATGGCCCTTGCGTGCGCGCTTCTGGTCCGAGGAGGCGGATCAGTTCAAGGCCGCGCGAGCGGATCAGTTCACGGCCGCGGCGGACGGATGCTCGTCGCCTGCAATCGGGCGAAGGGCGTCCTGAGCGGTGTCGAGCTCGACGATTCCGGAGGCGCGCCGCTGGATCGTCGCGAGCTTCATCGGCGGATGCCCGACGCCGATCTATACGACCACTCACACCCTCCGGTACCTCTCGCCGTCAATCTGGAGGAACTGGCGACGGCGGCGATCGTGCCAGCACCCGCGAGCATCCAACCGAGTTCCTCGGGTTCCAATCTCGTCATCTCGCTGCCCCCGGGCGTCTGTCGCGCGGCCAGCTCGCGGTCGAAGCCCTCGTTTCATGTCGGGCGCGGCTACACCCTGCCTGCATCGGGCGGCTCTCCGATCGGGAGCCCGTGGATTCCGCGCGCTGCGGTCGAGCCGACACCGGGCTTTCTTCCCGTCACGGGCGAGATCCAGCGCGACCCGCGGGCCACGGAGTCCCACAGTGTGGTCATCCCACTGGCGCCGGCGCTCCTCCTTCGGCTGGCGCTCCTGTCAGGGGCGAGGCGATTCGTGGTGCGGATCCCGTGCGAAGCGAGCCTGGGCGGCGCACGGTGGCTCGACTACTCGACCGTGGTCGTGGGTTCGATCGACATCAC
>CAIOCH010000222.1 GCA_903856525.1 uncultured bacterium
CTCCGGCGAGACCGAGGACGCGACCATCGCCGACATCGCCGTCGCCACCAACTGCGGCCAGATCAAGACCGGCGCCCCGTGCCGCTCCGACCGCAACGCGAAGTACAACCAACTGCTTCGTATCGCCGAGGAGCTCGGCGCGAACGCAGGGCTCGGCAAGCGGCGGTGAGCGCGATCGACTCGTTCACACGGGCCACTTCGGCGTGCGGCCCTCGAGGACCGCGACGACGTCGCGCACGACCCAGCTCATGTTGTCCATGGCGGTCATCGTGCGGCTGGCGAGGTGCGGCGCGAGATGCGCGTTCGGGAGCGGCAGCAGGGGGTTGGCGTCGGTGATCGGCTCGGGCTCGTGCACGTCGAGGAGCGCCGCGGCGGCGGGGTTGACGCGCAGCCAGTCGGCAAGCGCGTGGGTGTCGATCACGCAGCCGCGCGAGGTGTTGATGAGGATCGCGTCGGGCCGCATGAGCGAGATCAGCTCGCGGCCGACGAACCGCTTGTTCTCCGTGCGGCCGTCGACGTGCACGCTGATCACATCGCACTCGGCGAACAGCCGCGTCACGCTCACGGGCTCCGCGCCGTTGCGCCGTTCGGGCGCGATCTCGGCGATGTCGTGGTAGACCACCGTGAAGCCGATCGCGCGCGCGACCTCGGCCACGCGCTTGCCGATCCGTCCGAGGCCGAGGATACCGAGCACGAGCTCGTCCATCTGCCACAGCCCGACCACATCCTGGCGGAGTTCGTCCCACTCCTGCTTGGACACCGCCTCGTCGAGGAAGAGCCGCGGCCGCAGCGCATCGCAGAGGAGGCACACGACGTACTCGACCACCGCCTGCGTGTTTGCGTCGGGCGTCGACACCACGCGCACGCCGCGGGCGCGGCACGCGGCGACATCGATGTTGTCGATGCCCACGCCCGCGCGTCCCACGACCTTGAGCCGCGGCAGGCAGGCGAGCAGCTTGTCATCGACGTGCGTGTAGGTGCGCACGACGAGCGCCTCGATGGCCGGCGCGGCCTCGGCGAACTGCGGATCGGTCACACCCGCCCTGAGGACCTCGCAACGCTGCCCGAGCCACTCAGCGGCCTCGTCTGCGAGATGCTCGGTGACCACGGCAAGCGGCCGCGCGGATTTGCTGGAGGGTGAGTCGTCCATAGGCGTCAGAGGCGCGAGGATAGGCACAAACCCGCCTCGCCGCCGTCCGAGAATGCCGAGCCTGGCCGCCGACGCCCCCGAAACCCTACAGACCACCCCAAACCGCACGGAACGCGCGGATGGAACCGATGCCACCCGCCGCGACGGCCGATGCGCCTTCGGATCCGTTCGCCCACCCATGGGATCACCCACGGGGTGTGCGCGCGGCTCGTCGGCGGCGTCGTCCGCCCGGAGGCAGAGAGATGGACAAGGCAAGTGTCATCGGATCCATCATCGGAGTCATCGCCTGCGTGCTCGTGGGCTGGATGGCGTCGCATGGCCAGTTCTCCATGTTCTACTCGGAGAAGGGCATCATCATGGTGTTCGGTGGAACCATCTCGGTGCTCCTCATGGCCATGCCCATGGAGAGCCTGAAGTGCGTGCCCGGCTACATCCGCTGCTTCCTGTTCCACAAGGGCCTGTCCGCCATCGAGACGGTCAAGCTCATGAGCACGCTCTCCGACAAGGCGCGCCGCGACGGCATCCTCGCGCTCGAGAACGAGATCGAGAAGATCCAGGACCCGTTCCTGGCCAAGGGCCTGCGCATGGCGGTCGACGGCACCGACGAGGAGATCATCGAGACCACGCTTCGCCTCGAGGTGATGGCGATGCAGGAGCGCCACAAGGCGGGCAAGAAGTTCTTCGACCTCATCAAACTCTATGCGCCCGGCTACGGCCTGGTGGCGACGCTGATCGGCCAGGTCGGCATGTTCGGCAACCTCGGTGGCGACATCCAGACGCTCGGTTCGATGCTCGCCATCGCCGTCGTCGCCACGATGTACGGCACGGTGCTCGCGAACGCGATCGCCGGCCCGATGGGTGACAAGCTCGCGCTGCGCTCGGGCGAGGAGATCCTCTCCAAGGAGATGATGCTGCAGGGCATCCTGTCGATCCAGGCGGGCGACAATCCGCGCGCCACGCAGGAGAAGATGCTCGCCTTCATTCCGAACTCGGTGCGGCGCACGCTCAAGCTCGCCGCGTGATTTCCCGCTGAAAGAAGGCAGTTCCAGCCATGGCCGACGCCAAGCACGACAACCACGGAAAGAAGGACGCCGGCCACGGCGCCGGTGGTGGTCATGGGGGTGGTCATGGGGGTGGTCGTGGGAGTGGTCAAGGCGACGACGGTCACAAGAAGAAGAAGCACGGCCACGGCGGCGGTCATGGTGGCGGCGGCCACGGTGGCGAGGAGCACGAGGGCGCGCCCGAGTGGCTCATCTCGTTCGCCGACATGGTCATGCTCATGATGGGCTTCTTCGTCATCCTCTTTGCGATGAACGTGCAGCCCAAGGGCGGGAACCCCGGTGGCGGCGGCGAGCAGTCCGAGGGCGTGGCCCAGGAGCTGAACATGGTCGATCTGGCGATCGCCGTGCGCCGCGCCTTCAACAACGACGTCAACCTCGACTCGACCGATCCCAAGGACCAGCCGCTGATCGAACGCATCAAGCAACTCGAGAAGCATGGCGCCGGCACCAGCCGCGACGAAGGCACCGAGGGCAAGGATCGCAATGTGCAGAGCGTGCGCCCGGGCGAGCGCTTCGGACGCGGCACGAGCGTGGCGTTCGCGTCGGGAAGCAGCGAGTTGACCAAGAGCGCGCGCACCGCGATCGACGAACTGGCCAAGAAGCTCGATGGACAGACGCCGATCGTCGAGGTCTACGGACATGTCGGCGCCCATGAGGCCGTGGGCGACCCCGCCAAGGCGATGGAGCTCTCGGTGGAGCGCGCCATGGTCGTGGCCAAGCGTCTGGCCGCGGGGGGGCTCGATTTCTGGCGGATCCGCATCCGCGGCGCCGGCGACGGCGACCGCGTGGAGCCGTTCCCGACGGGTGCCGCGGGCGACGCCCGCAACCAGCGTGTCGAGATCCGTGTGCTCGATGAGGCGGCTCCGCCCAAGGAGCGCACCCGTCCCGTGGCCTCGCCGCTGCAGACCGGCCGTCGCGCAGAGTGAGCAAACCGCACAATCCGCACCCCCCGTCGGCAGGCTGCGGCGCCATTTCGCGGTCGCGTTCTTGAACCGTGTCACGGCCGTGGTAGGTTTCGTGACATGACGCCGCACCACGAGATCCGCTCGGTCCTGTTGCTCGCATTGCCGCTCGCGGCCGTTGCGCTGCAGTCGACCGCCTCCGCCGATGTCTTCACCGACATCCGCTACACGGATCTCGTCTCGCGGCTCGGCGCGGCCACGCCCACGGGTGCCGGCATCGGCATCGGGCAGATCGAGGCCCCCGAGAACGCGGGCGGCTCGTATGCGCCCGACACGGCGCTCGCCGAATTCAGTGGCAAGACGATCAGCCTGCTCTCGGGAACAGGCATCGCGCCGAGTTGGCACGCCACCGAGGTGGCGAAGAACCTCTACGGCAACACGCTCTCCATCGCCAAGGGGGTCTCGAGCATCTCGTCGTGGAATGTGAATCCATGGATCACGGGCGTGTACCTGCGCGTGGGTTCGGGAAGCGCCGTCGCGCCCGCCACGCCGCCCGCGGGCGTGCGTGTGTTCAACCACTCGTGGATCGGCTCCTTCGGCAGCACCACCAGCGACAACGATGCGCTGCGCCGGCTCGACTTCACGGTCACCCGCGACAACATCTTCGTGGCGGCGGGCACCAACAACGGCGTGGGCAGCGCGGCGCAGCCCATGATGGCCTACGCCTTCAATGGCGTGACCGTCGGGCTCGCCGACGGCAACCACGCCAACGCGCTCACGCCCGCGGGCATCGATGGTCCCAGCCGCCGCAAGCCCGACATCGTGGCGCCGGGACAATTCACCAGCTTCGCCACGCCCGTGGTGGGTGCGGCTGCGGCGCTCCTGTTCGACACCGCCGACAGCGATCCCGCGGTCTCGGCGAATGCCAATGCCAATCGCGCGCTCACCGTGAAGGCGGCGCTGATGGCTGGCACCACGCACTCCGCCACGTGGTCGAACGGCGCACCGACATCGGGCGCGTCGCGCGGCGTCACCGCCACGCCGCTCGATCCCGTGTACGGCGCGGGTCTCGTGAACATCGACCGCGCGCATCGCATCTTCACCGGCGGCGAGGGCACCGCCTTCGCGGCACCGCAGGCCAACACCTTCGAGCGCCGCCGCGGTTGGGACTACATCCCCACGGTGGTGGCCAACACCAGCGCCTACTGGTCGTTCCGCCTGAGCGGACCCGTCGACGAGATGAGCGTGGTGGCCACCTGGCACCGTCAGGTGGCGATCAACTTCAGTTCGTGGAACATGCAGGACCTCGACCTGCGGCTGTGGCGCATGGCGGGTGGGCAGCTGGTCTCGATCTCGGGCGAGGCGGGCGCGGGCGCGTTTGCCGGGGGCAACTGCGAGAGCGTGAGCACGGTCGACAACACCGAGCACCTCTATCTCCGCAATCTCGCTGCAGGCGACTATGTGCTGGAACTCAAGCGCAAGGCGGGCACCCAGTCGGCGCTGCCCGTGGTGGTGGCGTGGTACATGCCCGATCCGCAGGTGCTCGGCGACCTCGATGGCGACGGCAGCGTGGGCGCCAGCGACATCGCCATCCTTCTCAACGGCTGGGGCGGCGCCGGTCCGGCGGACCTCAACGGCGACGGCACCGTCAACGGTGCCGATCTCGCGACGCTGCTCAGCAACTGGGGTTGAGCCGCGGCAGGGCATGCGGCAAGGCCATTTTGCGGTTCGACGGATCCCGCCACCCACCGTCGGGCGGCGATGACCTATTCTCCGCGCCCGCATGCGCCCCATGACGCAACGCATCTGGCTCGTCACGCTGCTCCTGGTGGTGGGCATTCCCCTCGTCTACCCCATCTGGCTGGGTGTGGCGAGCGCGTTCGTGGCCGATGACGGCGCCTTCACGCTCTTCCACGTGGCGAACGTGTTCAGCGACCCCGTCCTGCGCGACGGCCTGATGAACGCGTTCCTGATCGCCACCTGCACCACCACGGTGGCGGTCTGCATCGCGCTGCCGCTGGCGATGCTCTCGGCGCGCACCACCTTCGCGGGCAAGGGCATCCTCTCCACGCTCATCCTTGCGCCGCTGGTGCTGCCGCCCTTCGTGGGTGCCATCGGCATGCGCCAGCTGCTCGGGCGCGAGGGCGCGGTGAACGCACTGCTCGCCGACCTCCACCTCGTCAGCGAGCCGATCGACTTCCTCCACAAGGGCGGTTTCGCGCTCATCGTGCTGCTCGAGGCGATCGCGCTGTTCCCGATCCTCTACCTGAACCTGGTGGCGGCCATAGCCAACCTCGACCCCTCGATGGAGGAGGCGGCGACCAACCTCGGTGCGCGCAGGTGGACGCGCTTCTTCCGCGTGACGCTGCCGCTCATCCGCCCGGGCCTCTTCGCGGGCGGCACCATCGTGTTCGTGTGGAGCTTCACCGAGCTGGGCACGCCGCTCATGCTCGAGTTCACCAAGACGACCCCGGTGCAGATCTTCAACGGCATCAAGGAGATGGAGGCGTCGCGCCAACCGTACGCGCTCACCGCGGTGATGCTCGGCTCGACGATCCTGTGCTACGTGGTTGGCCGGCTCATCCTGGGTGGCAGGGGCCACGCCATGCTGGCCAAGGCGAGCGCGGGTGCGGGCCTGAAGGCGCTGACGGGTACCCAGGCGCGGCTCGCGGCGGCGGCATTCGGCATCGTGGCGTTCTTCGCCATGCTGCCGCATTTCGGTGTGATCGGCACCGCGCTCGCAGGCAATGGTCGTTGGTACCAGTCGGTTCTGCCGCAGAGCCTCACCGACGACCACTTCGTGCAGGCGCTCACCCATCCGCTGGCAGCGGGGAGCATCCGGACCTCGATCATCCTCGCGGGCATCGCCACCATCCTCGATGTGGTGGTGGGACTGTTCGTGGCCCGACTGCTCGTGCGGGGCACGGTCCGTGGGCGCGCGCTGCTCGATGCGATGGTCATGCTGCCGCTCGCGGTGCCCGGTCTGGTGTTCGCCTTCGGCCTCGTGGCCGCGAGCCTGCGCTGGCCCTTCAACGCCGACGGGCCGCTGCACGTCGTGGGCGACATCCTCGGGCCGACCCCGAACCCAGTGCCGTTCCTCATCCTCGCCTACGCCGTGCGCCGCCTGCCGTACGTGGTGCGCTCGGCGGCCGCGGGGCTCGAGCAGACATCGGTGGCGCTCGAGGAGGCGGGCTACAACCTCGGGGCATCGCGCTGGCGCGTCACGCGCAAGATCGTGCTGCCGCTGCTGGCGGCGAACCTCGCGGCGGGCGCGATCCTCGCGTTCTGCTTCGCCATGCTCGAGGTGTCGGACAGCCTGATCCTCGCGCAGCGCGAGGCCGACTTCCCCATCACCAAGGCCATCTTCTCGCTGGCGGAGCGCCTGGGCGATGGCCCGGGCGTGGCGAGCGCGCTGGGCGTGTGGGCGATGGCGTTCCTCGGCATCGCCCTGGCGACCGCTGCGGCGCTGGTGGGCAAGAAGGCCGGCGCGATCTTCCGCGGGTGATCGGCGAGGCCGCGACTCACTCGGTGATTTCTGCGGCGATGTCCGCGGTGACTCCCGTCTTGCTTCCCTCGATGACCGCGCGAAACGCCTCTCCGAAGTCGGCGAACTTCTTCTCGCCCACGCCGGGAACGGCGAGGAACTCCTCGCGGGTGCGCGGCTTCCTCGCCGCCATGTGGCGCAGCGTCGCGTCGTTGAACACGATGTAGCCGGGCACGCCGCGCGCCTCGGCGATCGCGCGTCGCTCGGCCTTGAGCCGGGCGAGGAGCGCTTCGTCGCAGGCGATCACCCCCGCGGTGGCCGCGGGCTGCTTGGCGGGCCGCGCCGAGGGCGCCACGATGGGCTTGGTGAGCATGATCGGGGTGCGGTTGCGCAGCGCCTCGACGCCGAGCGCCGAGAGCCCCAGCGTCGGGAACGGTCCGTCCCCGAGCTCGAGGTGTCCCGACTGCACCAGCTGCCGGCCGAGGGACACCCACTCGGTGCGCGGGCGGTCCTTGCCGATTCCGTACGTTGAGAGTCCGTTGTGGAACCACTTGCGGATCTTCTCGTTGTCGGCACCCGCGAGCACATCGGCCACATGCTGGAGCCCGACGCCGAACCCCGACTTCTGCGCGATGCGCAGCACGCAGCTCAGGAACTTCTGGCTCTCGAGCGTGGCGTCGTACCGCTCGCGCGGCTCGAGGCAGTTGTCGCAGGCTCCGCACCCGGCATCGGGCCACCGCTCGCCGAAGTAGGCGAGGAGCTCCGCGCGCCGGCAGCGGGGCGTGTCGGCGAACGCCGCCATGCGGTCGAGCTGCGCCCGCGCCGTGCGCCGCGCGTCGATGTCCTCGATCTCGTCGAGGAAGCCGATGTACTTGGCCACATCGCCGCGCGAGTAGAGGAGCAGGCACTCGCCGGGAAGTCCGTCGCGGCCGGCGCGCCCCGTCTCCTGGTAGTAGCCCTCGATGTTCTTGGGGAGGTCGGCGTGGACCACGAAGCGCACGTTGGGCTTGTTGATGCCCATGCCGAATGCCACCGTGGCGCAGACGACCCGCACATCGTCGCGCAGGAACGCGTCCTGGTTGCGCGCGCGCGTGGCCGCATCAAGCCCTGCGTGGTAGGCCGCGGCGCGCACGCCCGCCTTGTCGAGTGCCGCCGCCATGGCCTCCACCGAGCGCCGCGACTGGCAGTAGACGATGCCGGCCTCGTCGGCGTGGTCCTTGCAGTAGCGCACCACCTGCGCCGCCGCGCCATCCTTGGCGAGCACGCGGTAGGTGAGGTTCGGGCGGTTGAAGCTGGCGACGAACACCTCGGGCTCGCGGAGCCCGAGCTGCGTCACGATGTCGTCGCGCACCCGCGGCGTGGCGGTGGCGGTCATGGCCAGCACGGGCACGTCGCCGAGCGCGTGCCGCACCGCAGCGAGCTGCCGGTACTCGGGTCGGAAGTCGTGCCCCCATTCGCTGATGCAGTGCGCCTCGTCGACCGCGAGCGCCGCCACATTCCAGCGCGCAAGCCGCGCCAGGAACTCGGGCATCACCAGCCGCTCCGGCGCCACGAACAGGATGCGCGTCCGGCCCGCCTCGAGCTCGGCCCAGCGCCTGCGCGCCTCGCCGTCGTCGAGCGACGAGTTGAGCGCCGTCGCCGCCACGCCCGCCGCCTGCAGCTGGTCGACCTGGTCCTTCATGAGCGCGATGAGCGGCGACACGACCACGGTGAGTCCGTCGCGCACCACCGCCGGCAGCTGGTAGCACAGGCTCTTTCCCGCGCCCGTGGGCAGGATCGCCACCACATCGCGGCCACCGAGCGAGGTCTCGATGATCTCGCGCTGCAGCGGGCGGAACGAGTCGTAGCCCCAGACCCGCTTGAGGGCGTCGGAGAGCGCGGAGGACGGAAGGGAACCGTTGGTCGAGGGCACGCCGCGATTCTGACAGCGAAATCAGCCCTGTGCGGCGATGCGACGCTTCTCCTCGGAAATCCACTCGGCGATGTTCCGCTCGAGGAGGTCGAGCGGGACGGGACCATCGAGCAGCACCGCGTCGTGGAAGCGCCGGATATCGAAGCGCGCGCCGAGCGCCTCCTCCGCCTCGCTCCGCAGCCGCCGGATGGTCAGCTCCCCGATCTTGTAGCCGCACGCCTGTCCGGGCCAGCCGATGTAGCGGTCGACCTCGTTCACGATGTTGAGCTCGCTGAGCGCGGTGTTCGCCTTCATGAAGTCGATCGCCCGGTCGCGCGACCAGCCGAAGGCGTGCATCCCGGGATCGACCACCAGCCGGCACGAGCGCCACATCTCGTAGAGCAGGCGGCCGAAGTCGTCGTAGGGATCGTCGAAGAAGCCCATCTCGATCCCGAGCCGCTCCGCGTAGAGCGCCCAGCCCTCGGTGAAGGCGGTCGAGTCGAAGTCCTTGCGGAACTCGCGCACGCCCGTCAGTTCCTGCGCCAGCGCGATCTGGAAGTGGTGCCCGGGCACCGCCTCGTGCAGCGAGAGCGGGATGAACTCGTAGGTGGGCCGCTGGTCGAGCGCGTAGGTGTTGGCGTAGAAGTAGCCGGGTTCCGCGCGCTGCGGCGAGCCCGGTTGGTAGTACGCCGTCGTCTGCGTGGGTGCCATGAACCGCGGGATCTCGCGTATCCCGTAGGTGAGCCGTGGGAGCGTGCCGAAGAGCGCCGGCAGTTTGGGGTCGATGCGCTTGCACACATCGCGGTAGCGGGCGAGAAGCTCCTCGGGCGTGCTGCAGTAGAAGCGCGGATCGCTGCGCAGGAACGCGATGAACGCAGCGAACCGCTCCGTCTCGGGCATGGCCGCGCGGGCGGGGTCGGCGGCGTACCAGTCGGTGCGGGCGATCACCTGCATCATTTCGGCACGAATGCGCGCCACCTCCGCAAGACCCGTCTCGTGGATCTCCTTGGCGCTCATCTCCGTGGTGGTGTGCACGCGCAGCTGATGGGCGTACCAGGCGGCGCCATCGCGCATGTCGGTGGCGGCGATCGACTCGCGGCACGCCGGCAGGTAGTCGTTGGCGAAGAACGCCTCGAACTCGGTGAGCACGGTGTCGATCGGATCCAGCCGGGTCTCGAACTCGGCGACGAGCCGGGCGCGATCCGCCTCGGCGATCGACTTGGGCATGCGTGCGAACGGCCGCCGCAGCGTATCGCGGAGCTGCGTGCGCACCGCACGCACCTGGAGCGGCACCTGCAGCACCGTCACCTTGGGTGGGACGACGCCGGCCTCGACACCCGCGCGCATGACCTCCATGGTGCCGAGGAGCGATCCGGGAACACCCGCGAGGCGCTTGAGGTACGACTCGTAGTCGTCGAGATCCGCGAAGGTCGCCAACTCGCCCATCTGCGCGATCTGGCTGTGCGGTCCCCAGCGGCCGTCGACGGGGATCATCCACGCGTGGAAGCGGAAACCATCGACGCCGAGCTGCAGCTCGCGCGCGAGGAGGAAGTGGTCGCGGGCATCGGCCGCCGAGAGCCGCGTGGGATCGACCTCGCGCAGTTCCCCGAGGAAGCGTTCCGACCACGCCTGCCGCTTGTGGATCCCCGCGAGCGTTCGGTCGGTGAGCTCCCCGGCGCGGTCCTCGATGCCGCGGCGCAGGGCGTACTCGGGGTACACCGTCAGCCGCCACTGGTCGTGCGCCTCGACGAGTTCGTTGAATCGTGCGGCGGTGTTCGCGTCCGGCGGGGTGTGCTGCGCGGGAACGGCTGCGAGCAGCAGGGCGGCGGCGATCGGGAGAATGCTCATGCAGGGAAGGTACCGCGCGGATTCCGCCGCCGCGATTTCCGCCCGCCTGCGTCGGGGCATCGGATACCATCCGCCACCCATGAGCCGGACGCCGCAGGAGACCGAACTCGGATACGCACCCCCGATGGTGCGGCACTACAGCGTGTTCCTCGACAACCGCGTGGGCAAGCTGCGCGAACTCCTCGGGATCCTCTCCGACGAGGGCGGCATCTCGGTGCGCGCCATCTCCATCCAGGACAGCTCCGACTACGCGGTCATCCGCCTCATCGTCGACAAGCCGGCGCTGGCGCACGAGATCATGGACCGCATGGGCTTTCCCGTGTGCGAGACCAACGTGCTGGTGGCGGAGCTCAGCAAGGACCACGAGCTGCACCACCTGTGCAAGTTCCTGCTGGCGGCGGAGCTCAACATCCGCTTTGCGTATCCCACCATGCCGCGGCCAGACGGTCATCCGACCGTGGTCCTGTCCACCGACGACAACACGCTCGCGGGGCAGATCCTCCGCCGCAAGGGCTTCCGCCTGTTCGGCGAAGAGGATCTCGAGTTCTAACCACCGTAGGCCGGCCCGCGGTGTCCGCGGAGTTCCCGATCAGTCACCCCCCGAATCGCTACCCAAGACTACACCATGGCACGCATCGTCAAGCTCGAAGCCACCGGACCCATCAAGGTCGATCCCTCCGACAGGCCCATCTTCGTGTGCGCCTGCGGCCTGTCGAAGAAGTTCCCCTTCTGCGACGGCTCGCACAAGCCCACCCGCGACGAGGAGCAGGGCTGCTGCTACCGCTACAACGCGGAGACGCTCGATCGTGCAAAGGTCGACGGCTGAACTGCAGCGGCGGAGCGGGCACCGTTGGTCCGCGACCCCCTCAGTGCTCCAGCCAGCGGTGCTCCGGTCAGAATCCCGCCTCGCCTGACTGCGCCGGCGTCAGCGGAATCCCCGGCCTCGGCATCGAGTACACGCCCACGGGCCCCTTCAGTCGAACGCCCTTGTAGGC
>CAIOCH010000223.1 GCA_903856525.1 uncultured bacterium
ACCTCGACGGCACCGTGAGCGCCCAGGACATCACCATCCTCCTCAGCGCCTGGGGCGCGTGCCGGTAGTGAGCGGTCGCCGCTGCGGCGGCTCCCGTGGTTTGAGCGGTCGCGCCTGCGGGCGCTCCCTCTGGTGGGGATGACGGTCGGTTGTGGCCGGGAGTGACTTGCATGAGCCTGCGGACACCTCGGGTGCCCGTCAGTCGCCGCGCAGCGGAGACTGCGGAACGCTCGACGTGAGCCTTCGAGGCGAGCCTTTGACGCGAGCCTTCGACGCGAGCTCTCGACATCCAACGCCACAACTCTCCCACGCCAATCCACCCCAATCCTCTCCGTGCCCTCCGCGCCTCCGTGAGAAAAACCCCACCAGCCCGATCCCGCGCCGACGCCGCCCCCGCAGCTCACGCGCTGGGCCGATGCCCCATCGACAGCGCAAAGGCGACCACCAGCACCGCGACCGTGACCGCCGCGCCGAGCGCGAGCGCAATCCGCCACTGCCGTCGCCGCGCCTTGGGCTGATCGAGCCAGATCCGTCCGTCCGCCTCACGCACCACGACTCCCGCCCGCAGCAGCGGCTGCAGTGGTGGCTCGCTCAGCCCCAGCGTGGCTGCCTTGCGCGCGCTGTCGGGCGACAGCGCGCCCGCACGGACGAGGGTCTTCACCGGCCCCGGCTGGCGGAGCACCGTGATCATCATCACCAGTGGCCCCGCAACCATGCCGATCGACGACAGCGCGCCGCCGACGCCTGGTTGCTGCGGTGGAAACGGGACAGGCATGCCGAAAGCGTAGCGCAACCGCGATCCGCTCAGCGGAGATCCGACCGCTGCGCGCACTCACTCTGCGCCAAGTACATCCCGGCCCTCGATGCCGTCGGTGGTGAGGATGTGGAAGCTCGTGCGCACCAGCATGTCGTGCGCCTGCGCGCCGAAGTATCCGTTCGGCCCGAACGGCGTGTCGCGCGACCAGAGCCCGCCGGCGCGGTGATCCGACTGCATCGCCCGCAGGCAGCCCACGAGTTCCACATGTCCGTCGAAGAAGAGCGTGGCTGGCGCCGAGTGCAGGCCATGGTTGAAGAACCACGGCGTGGCGCCGCCCTCGATGTGCGGGTTCACCAGCTGCCCCGGCCCGCGCTGCAGCCAGTGGTGCTCGATCATGCGCGACTTGAGTGAGGGATGCCTGCACCGCGACACGGGCGGCGAGCGAAAGCCCGACGGCACCGAGCCCGGGTCGGCAAAGCCCTGTCCGTTGAGCGCGGCGCCGCTGCGGCGCATGACATCGGGGTGCCACATGGCCGCGGGCGAGAAGCAGTACGAGCTGTCGGCGTAGTGCACGCCGTCGTAGGTGAACTGCGCGGGGCTCTGGAAGTACCGTTGCGCCTCCGCGAGCACCAGCTCGTCCTTGGGTGCATAGAGCACGGGGTCGTAGAACCGCCCGTTGAGGTACGACGCGAAGCGCTGCACCCCGGGGATGCGGAAGCTGCCGAAGCCGCTGCCGCCGCCGGGGTTGAAGTTGTTGCCGAAGTGGATGGGCACGTAGACCATCCAGTTGAAGCACGCCTCGGGCCAGCCGAAGCCGGCGCAGCGGCCGCTCGAACCGAGGAAGTAGCCCCAGATGCCGAAGGTGTCGTGCCCGATGATCTGCTGCGGCGGGCAAGCCACCTGCGTGAGATATGTCTGGCATGAGCCGCCCGTCACACCCGCGTCGTCGGGGATGGACGTGAACTGCCGGTCGCTCCAGTCGGCGGCGTAGTGCTCGTTGGCCACGGCCAGGTTGTGCAGGTTGGAGAGCGACTGCTGCGTGCGCGCCGTGTCGCGCGCCCGCGCGATGCCTGGCAGCAGCAGCGAGACCAGCAGTCCCACGACGGCCACCACGACCAGCAGCTCGACGATGGTGAAGGCGCGTCGAGCGGGGCGCGCGCGGCAAAGCGTGCGATCCATGCTGTCCTTCATGCGTGCCTCCTGTTGCTGCGAGCGCCGCAAGCCGCGGCGCCCGCTTCATCGGTCGCTCACCGTGTCTTTACACGACATTTGCCAATGTTCAGGTCCATGACGCGACACGACCCGCATCTTCTGCGGGTCGTGGGCGATGGGTATCGGGAACAGTCCTGAGTCTCAGGCGGCCTCACGCGCCGCCGGCCGCGGGCGCGCGCACTCACTCCGAGCCAAGCACATCCCGCCCCTCGATGCCGTCTGTGGTGAGGATGTGGAAGCTCGTGCGCACCAGGAAGTCATACGACTGCGCGCCGAAGTAGCCGTTGCCGCCGAGCGGCGTGTTCTTCGACCACAGGCTGCCGTTGGGCGCCGACTGGGCGCGCTGGTCGCCCTGCATGGCGCGGCGGCAGCTCACCATCTCCACATGGCCGTCGAAGAACAGGCTGTACGGCGCCGAGTTCGAGCCATGGTTGAAGAACCACGGCGTCTTGTTGCCCGCGAAGTTGGGGTTCACGATCTGGCTCGGCGGCGGCTTCTGCAGCCAGTTGTGCTCGATCATGCGCGTCTTGAGCGAGGGATAGCGGCAGCGCGCCACCGATGGCGAGCGGTAGCCCGCCGGCAGCGATCCCGGGTTGGTGTAGCCGTTGCCGTTGAGCTCGGTGCCGTTGCGGGCGAGCACCTTCGGGTCCCACATCGCCGCGGGCGAGAAGCAGTACGAGCTGTCCTCGTAGGCGCCCGTCGAGGGGTTGAAGGTGAACTCCGCCGCCGTCGTGAAGTACTTGGAGATGTTGTCGATGGCGACGACGTCCTTGGGCGCGTAGAACGTCTGGTCGTAGAACTTGCCGTTCACATAGGCATGGAACGCCTTCACGCCCGGCATGCGGAAGCTGCCGAAGGCGTTGCCGCCACCGGGATTTCCCGCCGTACCGAACTGAAACGGGATGTAGACGATCCAGTTGTAGCACGCCTCCGGCCAGCCGTAGGGCGCGCACTTGCCGCTGTTGCCGAGGAAGTAGCCCCAGATGGCGCCGTTCACGTCGTAGCCCAGGAACTGCTGCGGCGGGCACGCGCGCTGCGCGAGGTAGGTGGTGCAGTTGCCGCCCACGGTGCCGGCGTCGTCGGGGATGGTGGTGAACTGGCGGTCACCCCAGTCGGCGGCGTAGGTCTCGTTCGCCTTGGCCAGCTGGTTGAGGTTGTTGGCCGACTGCACCTCGAGGCCCTTGTCGCGCGCCTTCTTCACCGACGGCAGCAGGATCGAGATGAGGAGCGCGATGATCGAGACCACCACGAGAAGCTCGACGATGGTGAAGCCTGCGGGCTGGATGCGACGGCGGGGCATGGGTTCTCCTTGCGGGTAGCGCGGTCCGTGCATCATGCGCCCGTGGGCGACTTCGGAGAAGGCCGGCTGGGTCAATCCCGGCGAATTCGCTTTAAAAGCCGCCCCAAAACGACACCGCCCGCGGCCGGAGCCGCGGGCGGTGGTTGCTTTCTCATGTCTGTCTCAGACTCCGATCACTCGGAGCGAGGACAGTCGGTACCGATCACTCGGCGCCGAGCACGTCGCGGCCTTCGATGCCGTCGGTCGTGAGGATGTGGAAGCTGGTGCGCACGAGGAAGTCGTACGCCTGACCGCCGTAGTAGCCGTTGGCACCGAAGCCGGTGTTCTTCGACCAGAGGCTGCCGTTCGGCTGAGGGGAGGAGCGCTGGTCGCCCTGCATCGCGCGGCGGCAGCTGACCATCTCGACGTGACCGTCGAAGAACAGGCAGTACGGTGCCGAGTTCGAGCCGTGATTGAAGAACCACGGGGTCGTGTTGCCCGCGAAGTTCGGGTTCACGATCTGGCTCGGCGGCGGCTTCTGCAGCCAGTTGTGCTCGATCATGCGGGTCTTGAGCGACGGGTAGCGGCAGCGCGCGTTCGACGGCGAGCGGTAGCCAGCGGGCAGCGAGCCCGGGTTGGTGAAGCCGTTGCCGTTGAGGTTGGCGCTGTTGCGCTGAAGCACCTTCGGGTCGTACATCGCGGCGGGCGAGAAGCAGTACGAGCTGTCCTCGTAGGCGCCGTCCGACGCGCTGTAGGTGAACTCGGCGGAGTTCGTGAAGTACTTCGAGACGTTGTTGAGGATGACCACGTCCTTCGGCGCGTAGAGCGTCGAGTCGTAGAACTTGCCGTTGAGGTAGACGTTGAACGCCTTGAGGCCGGGCACGCGGAACGCGCCGTAGCCGCCGCCGCCGAACTCGATCGGCAGGTGGACGACCCAGTTGCCGCAGTTGCCGGGGTAGCCGAACGGCGCGCACTTGCCCTGGTTGCCGATGAAGTAGCCCCACATCGCGCCGCTCACATCGAAGCCGAGGAGCTGCTGCGGCGGGCAGGCGATCTGCGACAGGTAGGTGCCGCAGTTGCCACCAACGGTTCCCGCGTCATCGGGAATCGAGGTGAACTGGCGATCACCCCAGTCGGCCGCGTAGGTCTCGTTGGCCTTCGCGAGCTGATTGAGGTTGTTCGCCGACTGAACCTCCAGGCCCTTGTCGCGTGCTTTCTTCACCGACGGGAGGAGGATCGAGATGAGCAGGGCGATGATCGACACGACGACGAGGAGCTCGACGATCGTGAAGCCGCCCTTGCGGTTCTGTTGAGCCATGTGACTCAACCTTTCTGCGGGTTCAACCCGCAACGAGCGCCTCTCCGCGATGCACCGCTCCGTTGGGTCGGCCGATCCGGCGAGGCTTGCTCGCCTGCTCGGGTGCACTCCGACCGCGTGATGCATTGCGCGCCCAGATGTTGGCAGGCCGGAGACATGCAACGGCTGACCTGCCGGGAGTTCGACCACCTGAGAGTCGGTGACCGTCGCCGTTAGACGAAGAGTACCTTCGCGGGGCGGGGTTCGATAGTTCCAATCTTCGGCCGACAGCGATTTTTCGCGGCGGAACTGGGGTGTTCGGGTGGTGCCCTCGCGGGGTCGGACGCAGCCGGCGGGTGGGGGTTATCGGAGTCCGATGGGCCTGTGACGCCGTGAGGAACACCGATGGTGGGACGCCGCGTGCTCGCGGGTCGCCCCGAACGCTCTGGCCCGCGCACGCCCGCGCACGCCCGCCCGCGCCGCGGCAGAATGCCGCCATGCGCATCGTCAGCACCTGGTCCTTCGGTCTCCGCGCCAACGAATCGGCATGGCCACACGTGGCGGCGGGCCGGGCGCTCGACGCCGTCGAGGCGGCCTGCGCCTACGCCGATGCGGCGCCCGACATCGACAGCGTCGGGTTCGGCGGTCTGCCCGACGCCTCGGGGCGGGTGAGCCTCGATGGCTGCGTGATGCTCTCGCCTGGCCAGTGTGGCAGCGTGGCGGGTCTGCGCACCCACCTGCACCCCGTGACGGTGGCGCGGCGCGTGATGGAGCGCACCCCGCATGTCATGCTCGTAGGCGCCGACGCCGACGCCTTCGCCGATCGCGAGGGCCTTGTCCAGGCCGAACTCCTCTCCGACGAGGCACGCGCCGCCTATGAGAAGTGGCGCCGCGAGGGCGGCGTGGTCGACCAGAGCCGCGATGGCCCGAGCCGAACCCTCGGTTTCGACCCGCTGCGGCCCGTCGATCGGCGGCACGGCGACGATGGGCGGCTGTTCGGGGGCGCCACGACACCGCCGCCGCTTCCTGCCGACGAGGCGCGTTGGCGTCACCACGACACGATCGGCTGCCTGGCTCTGGACGCGCGCGGCACGCTCGCCGGCGGCTGCTCCACCAGCGGCACGCCCTTCAAGGTGCCGGGCCGGGTGGGTGACTCGCCGATCATCGGGCACGGCCTGTATGTCGACCCCGAGGTGGGCGCCGCCACCGCAACGGGCACAGGTGAGCTCATCATGGGGCTGTGCGGTGCATTTCTCGTGGTCGAGTCGATGCGGCGGGGGGCGACTCCCGCTGAGGCGGTCCGCGAGGCGGTCACGCGCATGGCCCGCACCTACACCCTGCAGGCGCACCATCAGGCGGCGTTCCTCGCGCTTGGTCGCGATGGCACCTTCGCTGCAGCGGCGCTGCGGCCTGGCTACCGAACGTCGGTGCGCGATGCCGACGGCGCGAGGGCGGTGGAGCCGGATTTCGTGGCGCTCGCGGATCCAGTCGGCTGAGCGGGCGGGGTCAGTTTCCGCCGTCCGTGCGCAGCGGCTCGTTGCTGCTGGCGAGCGGGGCATCGCCGCCCAACGTGCCGGCCGGATCGCCACCCGAGTCGGGGCGATCGCGGCGCGCGAGCGGCATCGCCGTCGACGGCGCCACCAGCTGCGACGGCGCGAGCTTCTCGCCCCACACCCGCATCACACGCTCGTCGCGCACCTCGAACCACCAGCAGGTTCGCTCGATGGTGTTGTTGCTCGAGGCGATGAGCATGAGCACATACGCGCCCTCGGTGGTGCGCACATCGCTGTCGTAGCGCAGGATCTCGGTGCCGTCACGGGTGGCCACGCGGCTGCTCGGCTCGCCGAATGCGGCGATCACGTGCTCCACCGGCGTCTGTCCCGGATCGACGAAGGCCACGGCCTCGGCGCTGAGCTGGGGCCCGACCTCGCGCACGGTGCGGCCACCGGCGTAGATGCAGCCCTGCATGGGCAGCGCGACGCAGGCGGCGGGCACGAGCTTGAGGAAGAGGATGAGGGAGGAAACCAGGCGCATGGGGAAGGGGAAGGGAGTATAAGGCGGTCCGCGACGCATCCGTCGTGCAATCGCGGGCGAAGGCGCGCCGCACGGATTTTCACGATGAAGCTCTACACACGAACCGGCGACGACGGAACCACGGGCCTGTTCTCGGGCACGCGCGTGTCCAAGGACCACCCCCGCATCGAGGCCTACGGCACGGTCGACGAGTTCAACGCCGTCGTGGGCATGGTCATGTCGGCCTGTCGCCGCGACGTGCCGTTCGAGGCGCGGCTGCTGGAGATCTTCGCCCAGGTCCAGTCGCGGCTCTTCGACATCGGCGCCGATCTCGCCACGCCCGAGGGCGCCAACAACAGCTCCAAGATCCTCCGCATCGACGAGGACCACGTGCAGGAGGTCGAGGGCTGGATCGACGAGATCGACAGCGCCAATCCGCCGCTCCGCGCGTTCGTCATGCCCTCCGGCTGCGAGCTCGCCGCGCGCCTCCACCTCGCGCGCACCGTCTGCCGCCGCGCCGAGCGCCTCATGGTGTCGCTCGCCCAGCTCGAGCCCGTGGGCACGGGCCCGCTGCGCTACATGAACCGGCTCAGCGACCTGCTCTTCGCCATGGCCCGCCGCGCCAACCACCACGCCGGCGTCGGCGATGTGCCGTGGATCCCGGCGCGCCGTGCCGTCTCTTGAGCGGTCGCGCCTGCGACCGCTCAACCCTCGTCGACGGCGCCGAGCTTGAAGAGCTGGATCGCCTTCTTGGCCTGGTCGAACGACAGGCGCGAGCGGCCTTGGTGGATCATGCCGATCTTGGTGATGCGTTCCCACGCGCTCGCCGCGAATTCCTCGCTGATCTCGCAGGAAATGCTGCGTCGATCCCATGCGCGCGCGACCGTCGAGGTCGTGCCCGAGCCGGCGAACGGATCGAGCACCAGGTCGCCCGGGCGCGAGGTCGAGAGGATGACGCGCTCGAGGTAGACCTCGGGCAGCTGGTTCTGGTGCAGCGGGCGGCGCTCGGAGTTCTTCGAGTGGACGCGCCCCCAGTACGGTCCGTACCACACATCGAACGGCACGCGCATGCCCTGCGAGCCGTGCAGCTTGGTGTGCGTGCGGTTGTCGCCGTACATCGTCGAGCGGTCGGTGGGCTCGAGCACGGCGTCGGGGTTCCAGCGCGTGTTCTCGGGATCCTTGGCGAACCACAGTGCGTGCGACTTCGACAGGATGAAGCTCGTGTCGCGGTTGTGGCCGAAGCGGAAGTGCCACACGCACCAGTTCATCATGGCGAGCTTGCGGCGCTTGAGGTGCATCACGACCTCGGCGGCGAGGTCGTCGGGT
This sequence comes from uncultured bacterium, assembly GCA_903856525.1. GTDB lineage: Bacteria > Planctomycetota > Phycisphaerae > Phycisphaerales > SM1A02 > QWPT01. Next base: position 7,885 of record CAIOCH010000223.1, read on the forward strand.
ACGTTTACCCAGATCGAGCCGTGCGGCGCGAGGCAATCGACGGCGAGGTCGAGCCAGTCGAAGGTGAAGCGCTCGAACTCGGCGCGCGGCATGCCGTCCTTCCAGCCCGTGTACGGCACATCCCAGTTGAACGGCGGATCGGCGAAGACGAGATCGACGTTGCCGCGCTCGGGGAGCTTGGCGAGGATCTCGCGGCAATCACCGACATAGAGCGAGGTGTCGGGTCCCTCGGCCTGGTAGCGCGGGGTGATCGACTCCGAGCCCGAGACGAGCCGCGGCAGCGGGCTCGGCACCGAATCGCCGAGCAGCCGCACCTCCTCCGCCAGCGCCTCGCGGTCGTGCCGCTCGGCCTGCCGGTCGATCCCCTTGGGCGTGAAATAGCCGCCGGGGCGGTCCTGGTGGAAGTTCTTGGCTTCGGTGCGGCGGGTCGGCTCGGCCATGGCGTGGCGGCCGACGCGATGCGCTCACTGCGTTCCAAAGATGCGGTCGCCTGCGTCACCCAGACCAGGCACGATGTAGAACCGCTCGTTCAGGCGCTCGTCGACAGCCGCGACATGGATCGGCAGATCGGGGTGCGCGGCGTGAAGAGCGGCGATGCCCTCGGGCGCCGCCACGAGGCAGACGAGCCGGATGTCGCTGCAGCCCCGCTCCTTGAGGAGCGCCACGGCGTGGGCCGCGCTGCCGCCCGTCGCGAGCATGGGGTCGACGAGGATCACGGGGCCATCGGCGATGTTCGGCGGAAACTTGGCGTAGTAGGTCACCGGCCGGGCGGTCTCCTCGTCGCGGTAGATGCCGACGTGGCCGACGTGCGCCTCGGGGAAGAGCGCGAGCAGGCCGTCCATCATGGCGAGGCCCGCGCGCAGGATCGGCACGATGGTGGTCGTGCTCGCGAGCTCGGAGCCGCTCGTGCGCGTGATCGGCGTCTCGACCTCGAGGATCTGCACCGGCAGGTTTCGGCACACGTCGTAGGCCATGAGCCCCGTGATCTGGTTGAGCAGCTGGCGGAACTGCTCGTGCTCGGTGCGCTTGTCGCGCATGATCGTGAGCTTGTGCTGGATCAGCGGATGGTCGTAGATCCACACATTGGGGAACCGCGGGTTCGTGGAGGGCATGCGTGCAGAATAGGGTTGCGGTCGCGGCGGCGAGGCCGTAGCGTGCCCGCGCACCGCGGTTCGGCCGCGGTGGAGACGACCGCGCACTGGAGATCCCGCCATGGAAAGCTGGTATGTGCTCGACGAATCGACCGGAATCCCGCGTCCCTCGGGTCCGTTCACGCTTGAACAGCTGCAGGGCATGGTGAGCGCGGGCAGCCTGGTGCCCGAGAGCCGTGTCGCGGCGGTGGGCTCGAACGACTGGATCCCCGCATCGCGCGATGCGGTGGTCGCGGCGCTGTTCCGCACCGTGCCGCCACGCTCGCCGGAGCTGGTGATGCCGCTGCCCGCGGGCAGCGCCTTCGGGCCATCCGCCTACAACTTCAGCAACGCCCTCGCCATGGGCTGGGCGTCGTTCAAGAGTCGGTGGGGCGCATGGGTGCTGCTCGGACTCGTGTGGTTCGGCATCACTGTGGCGCTCGCGCTGCCGCAGAACATCCTTTCCTTCCTCGGCGAAGCGGCGTCGGAGAACGGCAATCCGCAGGGCGGCGCTGCGATGGCCCTCGGTGGGGCCTGCATCGGGCTTGTACTGCAGGTGTTCATCGGCCTGCCGCTCTTCGCGGGCACGATCTTCGCCGCCGGCCGGATGTACGACGGCGACACGCAGCTGTCGAACCTGTTCGCGGGTTTCCGCCAGTACGGGCAGTCCCTGGCGAGCGGTCTCCTGCTCATGGTCGTCTCGATCGCCTGTGCCCTCGTGTGCTACATCCCGGTGCTGGTGTTCGTGCTGCTCGGCATCGCGATCGGCGGCGGCCCGGCTGGTGGAACCGGAGCAGCGATGGTGCTCGGGGCGTCTCTCGGCGTGGCGGCGGCGCTCGCGATCTTCATCGTGCTCGCGGGCACGGTCCTCATGCGGATCATCTGCGCGCCCGCGATCGCCATCGATCCCGCGTTCGGTCGGCCGGGCGTGCTGGAGGCGTTCCGCATCAGCTGGCGGCAGACCGCAGGGCTGGGCTTCTCGATGCTCGGTCTGATGATCGTGGCAGGCCTGATCCTCGTGGCCAGCATCTTCCTGCTGTGCGTGGGCTACATCCTGGTGGGCGTGCCCGTGTGGCTCGCCGTGTTCGGCGCCATGTACCTGCTGGTGCACCGCCACCGCATGACGGCGCGGCCGGCGGGATTCTGAGCCTTTGTTCCGAAGTGCCGTCGCTGTGACGACGCGGATGGTGAACCGTGCCGTGCCTCGTCACATCCGCTCGGGCGCGATGATGCCGTAGAGCGAGAGGCCGTCCGCGAGCACCGCGCGGGTGACCGCGCACAGGCGCAGGCGCGAGAGCCGCGCTGCGGCGTCGTCGGCCTTGAGCACGGGGCACGCCTGGTAGAAGCCGTTGAAGAGCGTCGCGAGCTGGGCGAGATACGCGCCCACGCGGTTCGTCTCGAGCGTGCGGCCGACGTCGAGCACCATCTGCGCGTAGCGCGTGAGGTGCAGCGCGAGGGCCTTCTCCGCTGGATCCGCGAGGACGAGCGGCGCGGCGGCGATCGCCGCCGCGGACTCGCCCGACTTGGCGAGGATCGACGCGATGCGTGCGTGCGCGTACTGGAGATACGGGCCGGTGTCGCCCTCGAACGCGACCATGCGGTCGAGGTCGAAGACATAGTCCTTGGTCACATCGCCCGAGAGATCGGCGTACTTGACCGCGGCGATGCCGACGGCGGCGCCGATCCGCGCGAGCTCGTCGGGCGAGAGCCCGTGCGTGGGCGCGTTCGGGTCGGCCGCGCGGCGCGTGACCTCGGCGGTGCCGCGCTCGCAGGCCTCGTCGAGCAGGTCCTTGAGCGTGAAGTTCTCGCCCGAGCGCGTCTTGAGCGGCTTTTTGTCGGCGCCGAGCACCGCGCCGAACCCGAGGTGGACGAGCGCCGACTCGGCGCCGTCGGCGGTGGTGTTCCATCCGATCAGGCGTGCGGCGTCGAACACATCCTTGAAGTGGTCGCGCTGGCGCGCGTCGACGACGTAGACGACCAGGCTGCCGTCGAGCTCGAAGGTGCGGAATCGCACGGCCGCGAGATCGGTGGTCGCGTACAGGAATCCGCCGTCCGACTTCTGGATGAGCAGTGGCCGCTCGCGGTCGGCAAACGGCACGACCATCGCGCCCTTGTCGCTCTTGGCGAGGCCCGACTTGGCGAACGCGTCGACCACGCCACCGAGCCGGTCGCGGAAGAAGCTCTCGCCGCGGTTGTTCTCGGGGCCGACCTTCACGTTGAGCGTGCGCGCGGCCTCGTAGACCTGCTCCATCGTGACTTCGATCAGGCGCTCCCACAGGCGCACGACGTCGGGATCGCCCGACTGCAGGCGCACGAGCGTCTTCTTGGCGTTGTCCATCGCGCCGCGCGCGGGCTCGTACTGGATCTCGAGCTCGGCGATCCGGTGCGGGCCGCAGCGGAACTCGTAGGCGGCGTCGAGGTCCGCGGTCGAGGTCTCCTTCTGCGCGCCGCGATAGGCGGCGTTCAGATCGTCGAGCGTGAGCTTGGCGAAGTCGGCCTTCTCGCGGATGAGCTTCGCAAGCGTCATCGCGATGGGCAGGCCCCAGTCGCCGAGGTGGTTCTCGCGCCAAACCGTGCGGCCGAGACGCTCGAACACGCGCGCGAGCGAGTCGCCGATGATGGTCGCGCGCAGGTGGCCGACGTGCATCTGCTTGGCGACGTTCACGCCGCAGAGATCGATGACGACGGCGTGCGGATCGCTCGCGGGCGGGATGCCGAAAGTCGTGGACTTCGAGAGCTCGTCGACGCGCGCTGCGAGGAACGCGGCATCGAGTGTGATGTTGATGAAGCCCGGTCCCGCGACCTCGCACTTCGAGGCGATGCCCGAGACATCGGTCGCCTTGAGGATCTCGTCGGCGAGTGCGCGCGGATTGGTGCCGCGCTCCTTGGCGAGCGACATGGCGGCATTCATCTGGAAGTCGCCGAACTTGGCGTTGCCGCTCACGCGGATCTGCGGGTCGGCGTCGGCGCCCGTGATGGAGCGGATCGCAGCGCGAAAACGCGCGTCGAGCGCGGTCGCGGGATCGCAGGAAGGGCGGAGAACGGCGTCGGCAGGGGCTCCGGACATGGGGCGCGGATCGTATCGGAGCCTGCGCGACCCGTGCGGCGAGCGACTACCATCGACGCCCCGCATCAGGCGGGTCAGGAGTCGATCCATGGCCGCGAAGAAGGCAGCGAACAAGGTCTCGCAAAGGACCGCGCCCAAGACCATGACCAAGACCAAGACTGCAACCGAGGTCGCAGCCAAGGTTCCAGCCAAGGTCGCAGCCAAGGTCCCAGCCAAGGTCCCAGCCAAGGTCCCAGCCAAGGCAGCGCCCTCGGCGTCCGCGCGGAAGTCCCGCGAGCGGTTCCTGCTGGAGATCACCTCGCTGCCCACCGCAGCGGGGCGCGAAGACCGCGTGATCGCGGCGATCGAAGCTTGGGTCGCCGCCCGCAAGGACCGGCTGGTGCTCTCGCGCGACCGCTTCGGCAACCTCACCATCGCGCGGCATGACTTCCTCGAGGCGTGCGCGCGCGGGACGAAGTCGGGCATGAAGCCGGTGATGATCACCGCGCATCTCGATCACCCCGCGTTCGTGGTGACGGCGGTGCGCGCCAAGGGCACGTCCGTCGAGCTCGACCTCGAGTTCCGCGGCGGTGTCAACGACCCGTACTTCAAGGGCGCGGCGCTCGAGGTGTTCGACCGCGACACGCGCAAGTCGTTCGATGCCAAGATCGTGTCGCTCGACGCGAAGGTCGATCCTGCGACCAAGCCGTTCAAGACGGTGGTGGCCAGGCTCGCGAAGCCGGCCGCGGCCAAGCACATCGCGGCGGGCTCGATCGCGCGCTGGAGGTTCGCGAAGGCCGAAGTCAGGAAGG
>CAIOCH010000224.1 GCA_903856525.1 uncultured bacterium
GAGCTTCACCGAACGCATGCCGCGCAGCCGCGCGACCTCGCCGTCGGTGAATTCCACGGCGGTTCCGCCGAAGAACCCAGCCACCTCGGCGTCGCGCACGATGCCGCTGGCGAAGCCTGCGGAGGTCGCCAGGGCGCACGACACGGCGAACGCGGCGCTCGGTGGCAGCTCGTCGACCTCGCGAATGCCGTCCATCCAGTCCTCGATCGCCGAGAGCGCCTCATCGAGCGTCTCGCGATGCAGCCCGCGCAGCGGCGCGCACTCGCCGAACCCTACGCGTCCGGTCACATCGTCCTCGATGCGGAGGAACGCCACCTCGCGCGCGGCGCTGCCGACGACCGCGTGCGCAAACGGCTGGACCTCGAGCGACGCGCGCAGGATGGGGTCGATCATCGCATACCTCCGCTCATGAACACTCCGATCGCGAAGACGACGCCGTAGAGGTAGAGCATCGCTCCGAAACCCGCCAGGCTCTTGTTGAGGTTGGCACCGTCGCGCCCCATGAGGATCGCGAGCGACAGTGGCACGAGCAGCAGCGCGAGGAGCGACGCGGCGAACGCACCGCGCGGCACGCCGGCGAACCACGCGACGAACGGCACGAGCACGGCGAGACCGTGCGCGAGCGCGATCTCCACGCGGCCGAACTGCTCGCCGAAGCGCACCACGAGCGTGCGCTTGCCGCTCGCCTCGTCGCCCGCGCGGTCGCGCAGGTTGTTCGTGGCCAGCAGTGCCACGCCGATGGCACCGGGAGCGATGCCGCACAGGAACGCGGCGAAGGTCCAGTCGCCATCGCAGGCGGCGCGCGTTCCCGCGACGGCGAGGGGGCCGAAGAAGAGGAATACGAACACCTCGCCGAGGCCGCGGTAGGCGAGCGACAGCGGCGGCGCGGTGTAGCCGATCGCGCAGACCGCACCCGCGATGCCGATCGCGGCGAACGCCCAGCCCGCGTACCACGCGAGGAATCCCGCGGGAATCGCCGCGAGCAGCAGCACCAGCGCGATCGCACGCCGCATCGTCCGCGGCGAGACGAGCCCGCTCGCGACCGCGCGCTGCGGTCCGATGCGGCCCTTGCCATCGGTCCCGCGCAGCGCGTCGTAGAGGTCGTTCGCGAAATTGCTCGCGATCTGCAGGAGGCACGCGCCCGCAAGCGCCGCCAGCACGGGAAGCCACGCGAACGCGCCGTCGTGCCACGCAAGTGCGGCACCCATCGCAACCGGGCAGAGCGACGCGCCGAGCGTCTTGGGCCGGAGCGCGGCGATCCAGGTTGCCGCGGGCGATGCGCTCACGGCGCGAACTTCCGGAAGTCGGCCTTGCGCTTCTCGAGCTGCGCATCGCGGCCTTCCTTCGCCTCGTCGGTCATGTAGTAGAGCATCGTGGCGATGCCCGCGAGTTCCTGCAGGCCGGCCTGGCCGTCGCAGTCGGCGTTCATGGCCGCCTTGAGCGCGCGCAGCGCCGTGGGCGAGTTCGCGAGCATCTCGCGGCACCACTGCACCGTGACTTCCTCGAGTTCGGTGACGCTCACCACTGCATTCACGAGTCCCATGTCGAGCGCTTCCCGCGCCGAGTAGCTGCGGCAGAGGAACCACATCTCCCGCGCGCGCTTCTGTCCGATGATGCGCGCCATGTAGCTCGCGCCGTAGCCACCGTCGAAGCTGCCCATGCGCGGGCCGACCTGGCCGAACCGCGCGTTCTCCGCGGCGATCGTGAGGTCGCACATCATGTGCAGGACGTGGCCGCCGCCGATCGACCAGCCCGCCACCATCGCCACGACCGGCTTGGGGCAGGTGCGGATCTCGCGCTGGAACTCGAGCACATTGAGCATCTCGCTGCCCGATTCGGAGCGGTATCCCGCGTGGCCTCGCACGCGCTGGTCGCCGCCGGCGCAGAAGGCGCGCTCGCCCTCGCCGCAGAGGATGACGACGCCGATCTCGGGATCGTTCTTGGCGTCGAGCAGCGCCGCGCGCATCTCCTCCACCGTGCGCGGCGTGAACGAGTTGCGCACCTCGGGGCGGTTGATGGTGATCTTGGCGATGCGCTCCGCCTTGTGGTACCTCACCTCGGCGAAGCCCTTCGCGACCTCACTCCACGCCAGTGCGGGTCGGATCGTCTCGGCGGTCTCGGTGGTCGGCTTCGTCGGTGGATAGGCGGTGGTCATGGCGTGATCTGCAGGGTGGATTCGATGAGGCGCGCGCAGGCGTCGGGGGCCTCGAGCGGGAGCACATGGCCCGCGCCCGCGATGAGCTCGGTGCGCAGCGCGGGCGCGAGCGACTTCGCCCGCGCGGCGTACGCAGCATATCGCTCGTCGAGCGCGCCCGCGGCCAAGACCGTACGTGCCGCGAGCGCGGGAAGCGCGTGCCAGCGCGGAGTGCCGCGCCCGGGCGAGCATCCCGCGACGCAGCGCGCCCAGAACGCAGCCTCTCCCTCGGCGCGACGCAGGCGTGCGGCGGAGAAGGATGGATGCCGTGCGAACGGCGCGAACAGCGGCAGGCGGTACCAGTGCTCGACGAAGGCGTCGAGTCCGTCGCGCAGGATCACCTGTGCGCGCGCATCGTCCTCGGCGGCGCGGCGCGCGCGCTCGGACTCGTCCTCGAGCCCGAGGCTCGCCGCCAGCAGCAGCAGTCGCGGAGCGGGACCGCCACGCGTGGCCGCGAGCTCGAGCGCGATGCGGCCGCCCATCGAGTAACCCACGAGGAGATCGCATGGTCGACGCACAAGCCGCTCCGCGAGCGCCGATGCGGCCTCGTCGATGGATCCGCATCCGAGTTCCGAGAGCGCGACGCAGTCGCAGGCGATCCCTGGTGCCAGGCGCGCGAGGACATCGGCCCAGTCCGCGGGCGAACCGAGGAATCCGTGCACGAGCGTCACGCGGCGCATCAGCGGAATTCCCGCGCCAGCGCCTCGACGGCGGCCTTGGCCACGCGCGCGCGGCAGGCCTCGCTGGCCTCGCGCGTGCACGCGACCTCGATCACCGTGGTGCCGCCGCGGCGGAGCGCCTTCACGACCGACTTGGCCATGGCCGCGCGCGTCTTCGGTGATTCGACCGCAAGGCCGAACGACTTCGCGATGGGCGCGAACGAGAGTCCGTGCGGCGTGGTGAAGCACGCCTCGAACACATCGTCGTGCCGCGCGATGGGCAGGTAGCGGAAGATCCCGCCCCCGTCGTTGTTGAGGACAATGAGAACGAGCGGCGTCTCGACCATCGTCGCCAGCTGCAGGCTATTGAGGTCGTGCAGCGCGCTGACATCGCCCACGAACGCGACGACAGGCTCGCCCGATGCGTGCGCATGACCGACGGCGCTGGCGACGAGACCGTCGATGCCGCTCGCACCGCGGTTGGCCGAGGCATGCCAGTCTCCTGGCGGGGAGATCGCCAGGAAGTCGGCGTCGCGAATCGGCATCGACGAGCCGTAGAACACCGTCCCGTGGTCCACCCCGGCGCACGCCGCGGTCGCATCGGCGATCGCCGTCGGCTCGCAGAGCGCACGCTCGGCCGCGAGCGCCCTCGAAGACGCGCGCGTGGCGCACGCGATCGCGCGCGTCCAGCCCGCGTGCGGCTTCAGGCGTCGCGCAGCCTTGAATCGCACGGGCCCCGCGTACACCGCATCCGCGCGGTGCGCGGGATCGACGCGCGGATCACCCGCGCCGAACACGGTCATCGCGCACGACTGCGCCGAGATCCACGCATGCAACCGCTTGGACACGACCGCGTCGCCCGCGATCGCGAGTGCGTTCGGACACAGCGCGTCGCGCAACGTGCGATTCCCGCCCTCCGCGGCGCGCAGCACGAGATCCGCGCCCGCCGTGCCCGCGCCCGCGAGCGAACTCGCGATGTCGGCAAGAAGGGTGCCCTTCCATCCGTGCAGCGACGCCCCGGTCGCGGCGGGCATGCGGCCTGCCACGATGACCGCGTCCTCGATGTCCACCGTGCTCGGCAGCGGCTCGAGCGCCGTGCGCCACGGCGCCGATGACTTCGTCCACCGCGCGATCGACCAGAGCCAGCCGATGTCCCACGCCCGCACCTCGGGCGCGAGCGGCTCGCGGAACTGCCAGTTCACGTGGACCGCGCCACCCTGCGCGCCTGCGTTGCCGCACGCACGCGCGTGCGCCTCGTCCACGGTCGACAGCACGAATTCCGCCGCGACATCCGTCGACGGACACGGCATGTCGACCACCCAGCGCGCGGCGCCGGCGAGGAGCTGCGCCTGCGGGATCGCCTGGTTCGCGCCGCAATCGCGCAGTTCGGGCGGCCGGTCGGCGGCGAACACCAGCAGCGGCGTGCGCGTCATGCGCGCCTCGACCATGGCGGGCAGCGCGTTGGCGACCGCTGTCCCGCTCGTCATCACCAGCACCGAGGGGGCGCCCGACGACTTGGCGATCCCGAGCGCCATGAAGGCGCCGCCCCGCTCGTCATGCGCCACGTGCACGCGCAGCTTCGGATGCCGCGCGAACGCCACGGCGAGCGGCGCGCTGCGCGAACCGGGGCACACCACCACGTGCCGCACCCCGAGCCGCCAGCACTCCTCGGCGGCGAGCATGGTCCACGCCATGTTGATGTTGGGCGCATCGCGCATGCACGGAAGGTATCAGGTGGCGAGACGCTCGAAGGCAAGCAGCTTGTGCCCCGTCTCGCGCCACTCCTCGGCGGGATCGGAGCCCTCGACGATTCCAGCCCCGGCGAACGCGGTGAGTTCATCGCCATCGATGCGCGCCGAGCGGATGGCAACCGCGATCTCTGCGCCATCGCGCGAGACGACGCCCACGGGACCTGCGTAGAGGCCACGGTCGAACGGTTCGAGATCGCGCAGCGCCTCGATGGCGTCCGCCACGGGTGCGCCCGCGACCGCAGGCGTCGGATGCAGCGCGCGCACCAGCTCGAGGTCGCTCACACCCGCGCGCAGTTCGGCCTGCACGCGCGTGGCCAGGTGCTGCACGTACGCGAGCCGCAGCAGCCGCGGCTCGGCATCCACGCGCAGGCTCGTGGCGCAGGCAGCGAGCGCCTCGCGCACGCGCTCCACGACGAGCTCATGCTCGCGACGGTCCTTGGAACTCGCAAGCAGCGACTCGCCGAGCAGCCTGTCGGCCACGCCGTCCACGCCGCGCGGGCGGGTGCCCGCGACAGCCTCGCTGCGCGCCATCCTGCCCGCACGGAGCACGAGCCGCTCAGGGGTCACGCCGAGGAACGCATGCCCCTCGCCCGCCTCCACCAGAAAGCGGAACCCGCGCGCCTCACGCCCGGCCAGGCGGGACAGCACGGCCACGGGATCCAACCTGCCGCTCGCGGTGTATCGACGGGTTCGCGCCAGCACCACCTTGCGGAGCGCGCCGGAGCGGATCCGGTCGAGTGCGGCGCGAACCGCGCGCATCCAATCGGTCTCGCCCGTGCCATCGGGCTGCCGCACCAGCGCGGGTTCGACCACGCAGGGGCCTGCCGGCTGCGCCAGTGCGCGGAGTCGCTCCGAAAGCGCCGCACGGTCTGACTGTTCGGTCAGGTTCACCGCCAGCGCGTGCGCGTCGCCATCGCGCCGCAGCTCGAGTTCGGGCAGCACGCATGGCTGCGCCGTGAACCGCATCCACGCCGAGTCCCGCGGCCGCGAGGCATCGAAGGGCAGCGCCAGGAACCAGCCGCTCGCGCGCACGGCGCCCCCGCGAGGAGCCACCTGCGACCAGCGGTCGTGCTCACCGAACGCCAGCGCGACCGCGCAGCCCACGCCCGCGATCTCGACCTTCGCACCGCGGTCACGGAAATAGCGGCGCGCACCCGCGGGCACGCCGCGCAGCCATTGCAGCAGATCCGTTGGCTCGATGGGTGCCTCGAGGCGCGCGAACTCCCGCTCGGGGGGCAGCGACGCCGCTTCCACACGCTGCGCCAGCTCCACCAGCGCGCGCGCGACCGATCGCGGAGCGTCGTCGGCGGGAACGGGTCTGGAGAACGAGCCAGTGGACATGGTGCGCAGGACGGTTCGGGGGCGGTCGAATGGCCGGACGATCGGAATCGCGACGGTTCAGGAAGCGTAAACGCTCGCTACCCCGTTCGCGCGCGGGGCGCCGGCGATTCAGACTTCCTTCGATGCGGCGCCATGCGATGTCCGCGAACCTGACCCTCTGCTGGCTCGCGCCACGACGAGTCCCCAACGCCCCCGCGCGACTCCACCGACGGCGGCCGGCCCGGATGCTCAGCGTCCGTTTCCGCGGAGTTCCTCGTCACTTGCGGGAAATTGCGCCACGATCGCCGCGATCGCCTCTGCGGTGGCCACCGACAGTGCATCGACCACGGCCTTCGGGCTCCCGTCCGCCAGCGGCTCCGAGGCCTTGCCGTCGAGCTGCCGCAGCACCTGGCCACGCCCCGAACGCCGGTCGAGCACATACGTGCGCAACTGCACCACGGCAAGCGGAGCGGCACGGTCGGTGAAGTCGGCGTAGAAGTCCTGCACCACGGTCTCCAGCGCGAGGTCGGTCTGGGTCGCCAACCCCGCCGCAGCCACGGTCGTGAACCGCCCCGACTGCGCGCAGGCGCGCACCATCGCCTCGGTGACCATGTCGGGCGGGCTCGCAAGAAAGCCGTTGTACGCGTCGATCCGCCACTGGCCGTTGCTGAGCTTGTAGACAAAGCCCTGGGCATCGAACGGCCTCACCGCCGAGGCTCCGCGCACCATGATGCTGCCGAGGGCCACGCCGTCGACCTTCGCCTGCACGGGCGGAGCGAGCAGGAAGTGCGACGCGGTCGGCGCGTCGCGGTCGAACACGCTGCAGGCGCCGAGGAGGATCACTGCCGCGGCGGCGCACAGTGGCCCCAGCCGGGGACCGCACAGCGACCGCAGGGTGGAAGGAGAGGTGCAGGTGGTGCGGTTCATGGTTCGATCTCTCCGGGAGCGAGCTTGCGGGGCGGGGCGGAGAACAGGAGCCGCGGCGGGTCCTCGCGCGCGTGGTCGGTCAGCAATTCGAGATTCTCCGCGGTCTGCCGCAGTGCCTCCAGCAGCCGCCGCAGCTCGTACTCCTCGCCGCTCAGCAGGGTGTTGAGCTCGGCGCCGAACTCGCCGTACTCGCGCACGGCCGCGGGGAGCGTGGCGCGCAGGTCGGCCGACATGGAGGACGCGTTGTCGAGCGTGCGCTCGAGCCGCGGATCGGCAAGCAGCCGCTGCAGCATCGCATTGGACTTGCCCAGTTCGGCGATGAAGCCATCGGCATTGGCGAGCATGGTGTCGACGCGCCCGCCGAGCAGGCGATTGAGGTTGTCGACCGCCTCCTTCATGCCCGCGCCGATGCCCTCGAAATCCACGCGGCCCAGGCTGTTCGAAACCCGCTCGAGCATCGCCAGCACCTCGTCGAAGCGGCTCGGCGCACTGGGCACATACGGGTAGTCGGGCAGGAACGGCGGCTTGATCTCGGGGTACTCGTGGGCATCGGCCATGTCGAGCTCCAGGAACAGGCCGCCCGTGAGGCCGGCGGAGCGCATGCGCGCGCGCAGCCCCTTGGCCACGCCGCGCTCGATGTCCTTGGTGAACTGCTCCGACTTGCCGGGACCGAACACATCCAGCCGCACCTTCATGCGGATCACCACGGGGCTCCCGTAGTCGAACTCCGAGCTGCCGTTGTCCTCCGTGCCCGGGTACAGGCGGTCGGCGAACGAGATCGTGTCGACCTCCCCGATGGGCACGCCACGGTACTTCACGGGACTCCCGATCTGCAGGCCGTCCACCGACTCGCGCGTCGAGGTCTCGAGGATCTGCGTCTCGTGGAAGAACCTCCCCGATCCGAGCGCGATCACGCCGCCGAGAATGAGCGCCGCCGAGGCGATGACGAAGGTGCCGACCTTGATTTCGGTGGATGGGCTCATGCGTGCTGTCCTGCGTGTGGTGTGGTCCGTCGCGTCATGCCGTCAACCCTCCCCGCTCGCGGTGCGGCTGAGGAAGCGACGCACCCAGGGATCGTCGCTGTGATCGCGCAGTTCCGCGGGCGGTCCCAGCGCCACGAGCCGACGGCGCGCGCCGTCGAGCATGGCGAAGCGGTGCCCGATGGCGAAGATGCTCGCCAATTCGTGCGAGATCACCACGAAGGTGGCGCCGAGCATGCGGTTGAGCGCCACGATGAGCGCGTCGAGATCGGCGCTGGTCACGGGATCGAGCCCCGCGCTCGGTTCGTCGAGGAAGATGATCGGCGGATCGAGCGCCAGCGCCCGCGCGATCGCCGCGCGCTTCTGCATGCCTCCCGAGATCTCCGCGGGCTTCTTGTCGGCGTGCGCCGCCAGCCCCACCAGCCCGAGCTTGGCGCGCGCGAGGTCGTCCATGGCGGCGCGCGGCATCCGCGTGAACTCCTCGAGCGGCAGGCGCACGTTCTCGAGCAGCGTCATGCCGCCGAACAGCGCACCCAGCTGGTACATCATGCCGAAGCGTCTGCGCACCTGCTGCAGCGTGTCCTCGCCGGCGCCCGCGATCTCGATGCCATCGATGGTGATGCTGCCTGCGAGCGGCGGACGCAGCGTGTTCATCGACGCGAGCAGCGTGGTCTTGCCGCAGCCCGAGCCGCCGCCGATGAAGAGGATCTCGCCGCGGCGGACATCGAGGTCGATCGCCTCGACGATGGCGCGCGAGCCATATCCGATCGACACGCCGCGCAGCGCGATCACCACATCCCCGCCCTGCGGGGCGCCTGTGGCGGAGGATGTCGCGGTGCTCGTCAAGGCCTAGATTCCCAGCGTGTAGAAGAACGAGCCGAGGATGCTGTCGGCCACGATGATGGCCACGATGCCCGCGACCACTGCGCGGGTGGTGCTGAGGCCCACGGCGCCCGGCCCCTGCCCCGTGCGCATGCCCGCGAGGCAACCGATCGCCGAGACGAGCAGCGCGAATACGGCCGCCTTGGCCAATCCCTGCAGGAAACCGCCGACCGTGAGCACATCGCGCACCTCCACGAGGTACTGCGTGAAGGTGATGCCCTTGGGCCCGAGCACGGTGAATCCGCCGAGCACGCCCAGCGCCGACGCGTAGACCGCGAGCATCGGGGTCACGATCACCGTGGCCAGCATGCGCGGGATCACGAGGAACCGCACCGGGTCGATGCCGAAGGTGCGCAGCGCATCGAGCTCCTGCGTGACCTTCATGGTGCCGATCTCGGCTGCGAACGCGCTACCCGAACGGCCTGCGAGGATGATCGCGGTGATGAGCGGCCCGAGCTCGCGCACGATCGACACCGCCACCACATCCGCCACCTGCAGCTTGGCGCCGTACTTGGCCATGGGGTCGTAGGTCTGGAAGGCGATGATCGCGCCGATGAGGAATCCGAGCAGCCCCACCACGGGCACGGCGTCGGTGCCGTGGCGCGCCATGGCCGCGAGGGTGTCGCGCAGCCTCAGCAGCGCGGGCCGACGCACGATCTGCAGGGCGATCACCGTCACCTCACCCGCGAAGCGCAGGAGATCGACGAGCAGTTCCCAGATCCCGGCCGCAGCCTGCCCGACCTCGCGGGTGAAGCCGATCGGGCGTGGCGGCGTCGCAGGATCCTGACCTCGCAGCGCCAGATCGACCAGCAGCTTGCGGTCGCCCTCCACGCCGGCGATCTCCAGTGGGATTCCCATGGACTTCGCGAACCGGTGCAGACCAACCGCCACCGACACACCCGATGCGTCGAGCCGCGTCACCTTGGCGAGCTCGAGGCGTATCGCACGCGGTCCTCGCGCCAGTGGCGCCTCCAGCGCCTCGTGCACACCCCCGACGGTGTCGAGCACGAGGGCACCACCGATCGAAACCGTCAGCGCTCCCCCGTTCACAGAGGTCGTGATGTCCGCACGCATCTCACCCGGGATCGTCGGCGCGGCGGCGCCGCTCACCGCGCCCGCCCCTTTGCGCCGTCGTAGACGCGCACCGCCTCGGGCATGAGCTGCTCGAGGCGCTTGGCGCGCGTGTCGCCGCTGGGGTGGGTGGAGAGGAACTCAGGCGGTCCACCGCCACCCTGCGCCGACATCTTGCGCCAGAAGCCCACCGCTGCGCGCGGGTCGTATCCAGCATCGGCGGCGATGAGAAGCCCGATGTGATCGGCCTCGCTCTCCTCGCGCCGGCTGAACGCCGTCTCGCCGAGCACGCCGTACGCGGCGGCCGTCGCCCCCACCAGACGCGGATCCACCTCGCCCGTGGCCAGCACCACCCCCACCGCCACTTGCACCGCCATGCCGCGCGAGATCCGCTCGGCACCGTGGCGGGCGATCGCGTGCGCCGCCTCGTGGCCCATGACCACCGCGAGTTCGTCGTCGCTCGTGGCCACGCGCAGCAGACCCGTGTTCACGGCGCTCTTGCCGCCGGGCAGCATCCACGCGTTCACCTCGGGCGTGTCGATCAGGGCGAATCGCCAGTCGAAGTCCGCCACAGCAGCGCCGTAGCGCCGCTTGCTCGCCTCGGCGATGCGCGCGCCCACGCGCTGCACCCGCTCGTACTCGGCACCGGTCGTGATGAGCTTGGCGTCCTTGAGCTGCTCGTCGTAGGCCGCGGCACCCAGTTGCCGCTCATCGGCGGCCGACAGCGCTACGAACTGCGTCCGCCCCGTCTCGGGAACCGTCTGACAACCCCCGACGCCACCCACGCCCGCCAACGCGGTCGTCAGGAACAGGGCGAACACTGAACGGCGGACGATCCCGCCTCGGGCAAGTACTGGCATCGGTGGATCCTCCACGCATCGCTGCGAACGGCGATCACGCGCTGTCGAGCGCGGCAATCCCGAGCCACGCCACAACAGCACCGCTCCGCGGCGAGTCCCCTATCGGCTCGATCATCCTTGCCGCTTCACGAGCCGAAAGGCTCAGGTACGCTGCCCCGATGACGCCCACCCGCCGCCCAGCCCGTGGCAGCTGCCTTCCCATCGTGCTCCTCGCCTTCGCGGTGATCGGCCTCCTGATCCTGATCGCCAGCCTGGCCATGATGTTCACCGCCAACGCGGGCGACAACCTGGCCAAGTTCGAGAAGGAGCTGCAGGTCCTGCAGTCGAAGGCCACGAGTTTCGAGGCACCGGGCACCATCGAAATGCCTCTCGAGCCGGGCGGCGCACTCGTGCTGCTCTCGCCCGATGGCAGCGTGGGCGACAAGCGCATCGGCCGCCCTCCCGCCAACGTCTCCTACACGCTCACGGTGACGTCGTCCGCAGGGGCCTCGGTGCCGATCGAAGCGTCCAACATGCCGCGCAATCCCTCGGCCGCCCTTGAGCTGCTGGGTTGGTTCACCGTGGGCAGGGCCGACACCTACACCATCGAGGTCAAGACGGCCGACGGCTCGCCGACCCCTGCCGCCATCATGGTGTGCGCGGGCGACCAGACGCAGATCGACACCGTGGTCGCGGGCCTCGGCGCCATCGGCAAGGTGGCGGGCGGCATCTGCGGCGCGATCTGCGGACTGGTGGTCCTGCTCGGGTTCGGCATCCCCGCGCTCGTGCTTCGCCTGCGTCGCAAGAAGCCCGACGCGCTGGCGCAGATCTGAAACGGGTTCCGCTCGCGGACACCCCTCGCGCGTGCTTGCCCCACACGGACGCCGCATCGCTCAGTACGCGGGGTCGTACACCTTCGACCGGATCCACGCCGACACATCGCGCGGACGCTCCACGCGGGCGAGGCCGCGCGCGAAGATGTGCTCCGCCACCTCGACCGCCACCTCGACCGCCGACTGGTGGATGCGGTCGATGGGCGGATAGATGAGGCCCACGGAGAGCTCGGCATCGGTCGTGCGCGCGGCGAGCGACTCGGCCGCCTTGAGGAACATCTCGTCGGTCACGCGCGCCGCCTCGGTGGCGTACACCGCAAGGCCCACCGCCGGGTAGATGTAGACGTTGTTGCCCTGGCCGGGGATGAGCACGCGGTTGCCGATGGTGACGGGCGCGAAGGGCGAACCCGCCGCGAAGATCGCCTCGCCGTCGGTCCAGGTCCACGCCTGCTCCGCGGTGCACTCCGCCTTGGAGGTGGGATTCGAGTACGGGAAGAGCACGGGCCTGCGGCAGTACGCGCGCATCGCCTCGACCACCTCGCGGGTGAAGGTGCCTGGCTGGGTGCTGGTGCCGATGAGCACGGTCGGCTGCACGGCCTTGACCGCGTCGAGCAGCGTGGGTTCGAGCCGGCCCTCGCGCACGAACGGAACCTGGTGCGGCTGGATGCCGGGGTTGTCGCGCACGACGAGCCCCTTGGAGTTCATGAGCCAGATGCGCGCGCGCGCCTCGGCGTCGCCCACGCCGCGCGCCTTCATGGCCTGGACCACCAGGTCGGCGATGCCCGTCGCGGCGCTTCCCGCGCCGAAGAACAGGTAGCGGTGGTCGGCGAGCGTGTTGCCGAGCGCGCGGCAGGCAGCGAAGAGCCCCGCGACGGCGATCGACGCGGTGCCCTGGATGTCGTCGTTGAAACAGCACACGCGGTCGCGGTAGCGCGCCAGCAGTGGGATGGCCGTGGTGTTGTGGAAGTCCTCGAACTGGATGCAGGATTTCGGATAGACCTCCTGCACCGCCTGCACGAACTCCTCCACGAACGCGTCGAACTCGGCGCCGCGCGCCCGCTGCTGCCGCAGGCCGGGATAGAGCGGATCCTCGAGGAAGGCCTCGTTGTTGGTGCCCACGTCGAGCACCACGGGCATGCAGCGCGCAGGATGCACGCCGCCCACCGCCGTGTAGAGCGCGAGCTTGCCCACGGGAATGCCCATGCCGCACACGCCGAGGTCGCCGAGCCCGAGGATGCGCTCCCCGTCGGTCACGCAGATGATGCGCACATCGGCCACGGGCCAGTTGCGCAGGATGTCGGCCACGCGCCCGCGATGGCGGAGCGACACGTAGAGACCCTTGGGCCTCCGCATGATGTGCCCGAACTTCTGGCACGCCTCGCCCACGGTGGGCGTGTAGACGATGGGCATGTGCCGCGCGGGATCGGCCCGCAGCAACTGGTAGAAGAGCCGCTCGTTGCGGTCCTGCAGCTCCGACAGGAACACGTAGCGCTCGAGGTCGTTGGCGCGCATGCCCAGTTGCATCAGGGCGCGGCGCTGCTGCGTGGCGGCGTCCTCCACCGCATCGGGAAAGAGCCCCGTGAGGCCGAGCAGCTCGCGCTCCGCCTCGGTGAACGCGGTGCCCTTGTTCAGGCGCGGGTTGTAGAGGATCTCGTGCGCTTCCTGCCTCATGTGGAC